>CANCPA010000035.1 GCA_947379895.1 Chitinophagaceae bacterium
ATTTCCTAATGCAGAATTAGTAGAAATTGTTTGTATAAGGGGATTTGTAAAGTTTGACCCTAGTGTATCAATCTGAAGATTATAAGTTACATTTTGTGAACTTATTCCATTGCTAAAAGTATACTTAGGATTTGTCCAAGTAAATGCAATTGCCGAACTTAATGAATCAGCAGGTATCAACGCAATTGTATCTTTTACATTTGCAGTTAGTACAGGTGCTGAACCACCTACATAATATACTTCAGTTTCTTGTTTTGTACATGAAGACATAAGTACAATTCCAATTATTATCGGAAGAAACAATTTATTCAAATATTTTTTCATAAATGTTTAATTTAAAGTTTAATAAAATTAATACCCATGATTTTGAGTAAGGTTCGGATTAGATGTAATATTTGCTTGAGGAATAGGCAACAGATTAAAATCTGAACTTACACCTGTTCCAGATAATACTCCACCTTTCCAAGGCCATACATAAGATCCAGAAGTGAATTGATCAAATCTAATTAAGTCTGTACGACGATGTCCTTCCCAATATAATTCTCGTCCTCTTTCATCCAAAATATCTTGCAAAACAATGCTTGTGTAATCGCCTGTTCCTGCTACACCTGGATGACCATAAGCTCTTTCTCTAACAAGGTTAAAGTATCTCAATGCTGTAGTAGCATCTCCTCCACTACCTCCACGTAATACTGCTTCTGCATAAATCAAATACATTTCTGATAATCTGAAAACAGGAAAATCATTATCTGTAAATGTTTTAGTAGGATCGTTAGTTGCAGCGCCATCGGATCTAACATTTCTAAATTTAGCTACATGCAATCCGTTTGCAAAGTCACCTGTAGAAGGTATAGCGATTGAAGATGTGCCAAATACAACTTTTGACTTAGTAGTATCTGTATAAGTTGTAAATAATGCTCTTGTGTCAGTTGCACCTGTCAAATCGCTAAACAAATTACCTAAAGCACTTGTAGCACGATACCCATACCATCCTCCAGCTACTCCATAATACAGGTTGTCACTACCACAAGCAGCATGTACTAAGAAAGTAGTGTTACCATAACCCTGTGTATGTAATCCATCGCAATTAATAGCAAAAATGAACTCGTCTTTGCGCTTATCATTATCTGCCAAGAATAACTGAGCATAATTAGGCTGCAATGAATATCCACCTGCAATTACTTTACTTGCATAAGTAATAGCTGAATCATAATATTTAGGAGTCGCAGTCTTTGGTGAGTAAACAGAAGCATTCAAATAAAGGCGCGCTAAAAGTGCCCAAGCTGCACCTTGATCTACACGGCCATATTCAATTGTTTTAACAGGAGCCAAATCACTGTTAATTGCTTTCAACTCACTTACAATATAATTGAATAAGTCTGCTCTACTTATTTCCTTTGGAGTTGTACCAATTGGAGCATTTTGATCTACAAAAGTTGATTTGCCAAATAAATCAAGCATTACCCAATAATTAAACGCTCTAAGAAATCTTGCTTCTGCTCTTGAGTTTTTAATATCTTTTGCACTTGTTCCTGTTATACCATTTGCTGTCAATTGTGCATCAGTTGCTTGTTGCAAATACTGATTAATAAGTGTTACATTGTAAATTGGTCTAGCATACAATCCATATACAAATTTATCACCACTTGTCAAACTAAATGTGTGTATGTTATCCAATACACCACCATCGTTCCAAGCTTCAACTGCTTCATCTGTAGGCAATTCTTCAAAATTGAAAAAAGCCCTGATAAAACCAACTTGTGATCCTTCATCTAATCCTCCAGAAATATCGGGTTCACCTGCAGGTCCTTTATCTCCTGAAATTGATAAGGTACCATAAATTTTTGCTAATACACTTTTATATCCCGCTGCTGAAGAAAACACCTGTGAGGGCAATTGAGCGTTTTGAGGGGATAAATTCAAATCTTTGGAGCAGGAAGAAAACGTAGTAATCAACGCTACCAAGATTAATAAATGATTTATTACTCTATGTTTCATATACAATATTTTAATTAATTAAAAATCAAGATTAAGTCCTAACGTAAATATGCGTGGACGAGGATAAATATTATTATCTACACCATGAGAATCAGAATTTTCTGGATCCAAACCGCTATATTTTGTAATGACAAATAAATTCTGAACATTTGCATTCAAGCGTAAAGAAGCCTTATTATTCAATATCCTTCCTACATTGTATCCAAAATTGACATTATCTAATCTTAAGAATGAGGCATTCTCAACATAATAGTTAGATAACCATTGTGGTGTATTAAACTTGGTTGTTAAATAATTGCTTGAACCATTTTGGATAAAGTTTAATGGATTTTCCATACCACCGTTTCCTTTCAAGAAGCTATGATTTGCATTATAATTATTATACAAATAATTTCCTAGCATACCATGTGCCGCTAGTCCTACACTGAATTTCTTGTACGTTACAGAAGTACTGAAACCAAATAAAAAGTCAGGACTTGCCTTTTTGAAAATATATTGATCAGCAGGATTTATTTGACCATCTCTGTTAGCATCAACATATAAACCTTCTAGTGGTGCTCCTGTTTTGTTGTCATAAACTTGTTTGTAAACATAAAACGCAGATGGATTATATCCTTGTTGATAAATTCCGATGGTATTACCTGTACCTCCTGAAATTCCTCCTACTTGAAATACACTTCCACCTAAGTCAGTAATTTCTGCTTCGTTATAAGTTACATTAACACCTAAATCCCAAGTCAAATTTTTTGTTTTAACAGGAACAGTATTAATTACAACTTCCACACCCTTGCTTTCCATTTTTCCAATATTCTTGTATTCTTGAACATCGAAGTTAGAACCTGGTGCTACCTGAACACTATACAACAAATTTTTAGTTTTCTTATCATATGCATCAATTGATCCTGTTATTCTGTTTTTGAAAAATCCAAAATCAATACCAACATTATAGGTAGTTGTACTTTCCCATGTCAAATCGGGATTGTATACAGTTGGTCTCAAGAAACTATAAAAAGTATTGCCAAATTGGTACTGTGCTGCACTATTAGTACTCTTATAATAGTTAGGTGTGTAATAATAGTTTGTTCCAATATCTTGTTGACCAGTTTCACCTACACCTAATCTTAATTTCAAGTCAGTAATTGCAGAAGAACTATTAAAGAATTGGTCTTTCAACTTCCACGCTGCTGCTACAGCGGGGAAATTACCAACCCTTTTTCCAGGAGCAAACCTTGAACTTGCATCGCTTCTAAATGAAGCTGTTAATAGATAGTAATTAGCAAAAGTAAAATTTACTCTTCCCAAATAAGACTCCAATGCATATGCAGGCTTATCTGTAGGATAAGTTATTTCGCTTGAAATAACCGTATCCTTACCATTATCTCTAGCAGTACCAATAGTTGGGTTGTTATAAACATCAGTTTCAAACTTTTGAAAACCATGTAACAACAAAACATCCACTTTACTATTAATAGCTTTTAAATCCTTTGCATAAAACAAAGAGATATCAGCTAAAGTATTCTTACTTCCCTGTAAGAAATGGTACCTACTTCCAGAAAAGGTTGATTGATAAGTAGAAACAAGATTAGTTTTTTGATTATCTTGTTCAACGTTAGTTGCATTATCCATACCTACATTCACTAATACGTGTAAATCAGGGAAGAAATTCAATTTATAATCTAATTGAACATTACCTAAATAACGATCAATATTACCAGTATGATTACGGAATTCTAATAATGAAAGCGGATTAGGCTGAACAGAACCACCATTAGTACCTATAGGAATACCACCGCTCAACCACTCAAAATAGCCTCCAAACTTATTAGTTTGATGTACAGGTTGTGTTGGATCAAAATTTACAGCAGCACTTACTGCACCATTATCTGCATAACGGTTATTAGTATGAGTGTATTTAAAATTAAAATTTACTGCTAAATGATCATCAAAAAATTTAGGAGATAAATTAAGAGATGTTGACAAACGATTAAACATATCTGTTTTCAAAACTCCATCTTGATTCAAATATCCGAGTGAAGCCCTAAACGGAATTATCCCCAACATACCACTTGCACTAAAATTATTATCATAACCTATAGCACTTTGGTAAATTTGCTTTTGCCAATTTGTGTTTGCTGCTCCTAGTAAATCTTTATATTTTGTATCCTTTGTAGCAGCTGCATCAGCAGAAATTACACTCCTCATTTGATCTCCAGTTAGAACATCTTCTTCTTTTCCAACTATTCCCAATGAAAATTTAGTGTTGAAATTAAATTTAATCTCACCCTTTGATCCTTTTTTAGTAGTAATAATAATTACACCTCCTGAACCTCTTGAACCGTATAATGCTGCAGCTGATGCGTCTTTTAATACACTCATTGATTCAATATCATTTGGATCGATGGTACTCAATAAATTTTGTGCACTGTTACCTAAACTATTTCCTGCAACAGGTACACCATCAATTACTATTAAAGGGTCGCTACTTGCACTCAATGACGATACGCCACGAATACGAATTGTACTACCGCCTCCAGGTTGACCACCACCATTAGTAATTTGCAAACCTGCAACTTTACCCTGCAATAATTGCTCAGAAGAGTTAACATTACCTTGTTGAAAGTCTTTTGCAGAAACGGCTGTTACTGCACCTGTCAAATCAGTTTTCTTTCTAGTACCGTAAGCAACAACTACTACTTCATTTAAAGCAGCATTTGATTGTACTAAACTCACTGAAAGGGGTGAATTACTCGCAGATACTTCTTGTTTGGCATAACCAATAGATGAAATAACTAATGTAGCATCGCCATCTACCTTGATTTTGAAACTACCATCTGCATTTGTTTGTGAAGCAACTTTAGAACCCTTTACCTGAATCGTGATCCCTGCTAATGGAGTTCCATCTTTTGAATCGGTTACCTTTCCGGTAACTACTTTTTCCTGTGCAAACGCTGTCGTGCCAAAGAGGCATGTCAACATCAACAGCAAAGCAATTAAACTTTTAAAATTCATAGTTGTAATTTTACTGTTTTACGTAAAAATGTTTAATTAATAAATGAAAGATTTAAAATTTCAATAGATAAGCTAGGTATCCGTTGAAAAATGATTATTGAAGAAAAGTTTAGATGAAATTTTAAAATGTTTGGGGAAATCTCTAGCCAAACAACAAACAAGCAACAACTGATGTTTCATACAAGCTTTTTTTAAGTGCAATCCTTAAATTTTTAATGTGTACTTTTTACACACTAGAGTGCAAAGATGTGTACTTTTTACACAATAGCGAAATTTATTTTTGATTTATTTCACAATTACCTTCCTTTTTTATTTCTCCGCTTACTTTTTTTAAGATGAAATCAAATTACAATGAAATAATTAAACATTTATAACACTTAATTTAACTTTCATAAATTAAGTGATTGACTTTTTTGACTCTTCCAATTGATTTTAATCAGCAAAAGAAACGTAACAACGGAACATTTCTGCCACTTAAGAACGTACTTTGGGTTATTTGAACTAAAATGTGTTTGGTTAATACCCATTTACTGACAGGTTTTAAGAAAAAATATAATTGTCTTTTCGACGATAAAAGAAATCAAAGTAAACGGTGATTTTACAACTCGTGCAAAACCACCGTTTCGAAATTGAGGAATTAATTTACTTTCATGAGAATTAAGTGTGCTGAGATTTCTCCTTTTATAGAAATGACGATTCCCTATTGCAAGATCTACCAAAATGGAACTTTTTTAATTCACAAAAAAATTAAAGATTGTATACCTATTTCACCTCCCTTTCACTCTTTCCCATTTCACTCTTTCCCTTTTGCCTCCTTCTCTCCTTCCCACTTTGCCTCCTTCCCTCTTTCCATCAACTCACAACAACTGCAACCTAAAGTTTCCTGCTTCTGTTGAAGTACTTTCTAGATTAAGGAAACGGTTATTAGCATAATCGGTAACTTCAAATTGTGATAACTTGATAACCGTTTTAATGTTAGCCAATATCTCTACTTCCGTATTTTCGTTGCTATTAGCTGTAGGTGACAACCAAAATCTGTACGATCCTGTACCAATTATTTTAACCGCAAATTGATCGTCAGCCAAAAAGGTGTGCGACAAGATATTTCTTGAAGCCATTCGTAAAATCGTCCCTTTAAAGATGACTTGAGGACTTTCACGTAATGTTACTAAGTCAAAAACGAGTGCACACATAATGGCGACCGTGTCGCAAAAATTATCCATAATATAACCGAGATTGCGATACTGCATCTTCATGGCATTAAAACGAAGTGTTTCTAAGAGTACACTATTCCCAGATGTATAAATTTTTGCAGCATTCTGATTTGTCCTTGCCAAATGCAATGCCGTATAAGTGGTGTCTATGACCCCTTTGATGGTTGCTAATGCTGGATCTGTACCAATATTGAGACTCAACAAGTCGAATGCCTTAATTTTCTTGTCAATGCCTCCTTTATTAAAAGATTTCAATCCATTGGGAAAAATCGCTTTAAAACGAGGCGATTTCTTCTTATAGATAAGTAAAATTGCAGGCATCCATTCCTCTGTAAGCAATAGCTTTGCTGCTACTAAACTTTGACTAACAGACTCCCTTTCGCCATGCTTCAGACTCCCTGAACTTGAGAGTGAATCGTAGCCTGACATAAAAAGTAAATGTAGCGGATGATACCGTGTATAAAGCGGCGATAAAAGTGGATATTGAAAAGATAGTATTCGCAAGTTATTATCGTGAGCAATGCTCAATATAACTGCCTTCTTTACACTGCCACGTGTTTCTATTTCAAATTGATCTTCAGTAAACTTCCAAGGTATTAAGTCCATTTTATTTTTTTTAAAATTTGTAATTGAATAAATAGTGCTAAAAAAAGTGTCTGCTCCATAGACGCTGCCTTCATTGCAGCAAATCTTTGTATTTGTTCCGTTGACGCTGCCGACATTGTAGCAAATCTTTGTGTTTGCTCTGTAGACGCTGCCGACATTGTAGCAAATCTTTGTGTTTGCTCTGTTGACGCTGCCGACATTACAGCAAACCTTTGTATTTGCTTCGTTGACGCTGCCGACATTACAGCAAACCTTTGTATTTGCTTCGTTGACGCTGCCGACATTGTAGAAAATCTTCATGCTTGCTTCGTTGACGCTGCCGACATTGTAGCAAATCTTCATGCTTGCTCCGATGACGCTGCCGGCATTACAGCAAATCTTTGTGTTTGCTCTGTTGACGCAGCCAACATTGTAGCAAATCTTCATATTTGCTACATTTACTGCACGACCATTAGGGCAAACCTTTTTATTGAGTAACTCTTTTGTTTGGGGGTAATGGCAAATCAATTTTTTCTTTGCAAAAACAAACCGAAACCATAGCTAAAAGCCAAGATGCCCAATAAACGTATGTAATTGTTGAATTAAAATTCGATGTTCCGTCAAAAGGAGAATCGATAAAGAATAGTTCCCTGCCTTAATATGCAAGAAGTTTTGCGGAAATGAGTATGATAGCAATAATTTTATCAAAGGGGCAAGTACTTCACGCCGGTCGCTTTGATGCGCAATATTAGCTTATAATACTTGTAACTACGGATTATTTTTTATTTATTTTTTTATTTACTCACCTTACGCAATTATTAATAAAGGTTATTAAGTCTAATTTATATTCTTCAACACAAAGACACAAATACTCAAAGTAGCACAAAGAAAAAATGAAGTATTGATACTTATGAAGTGTTTTAAAGAACTTAGAGCCTTTGCGACTTAGTTTCTTTGTGGCAATAGAAATAAAAAAAGACAAAAAACATTTGTTCAATCTATGCGTAAGGTGAGTTAATAATTATAGTTTAAAATAAAAGCGGCTGCTACCCACAGGCAACAACCGCTTTTCACTATTTTTTAAAAAAGAATTATCTCGACAAAGGAGTCTCTGAATTCTTATCCATCTTAATACCTGAGTAACCATCAATTCCCATTTCAGGAAGATCTAAACCGTACAATTCAACGTCGGCAGCAACTCTATTACCTCCACATAATTTACCTAAAAATGTGAATAATAACCAACCACAAAGGCCTATAAATACAATATTTGTGGCAGCCCCAATTACTTCGGCAATAAACTGTCCCGCATCTCCATAAAATAAACCTTTTACATTTCCTTTAATACCATTCAATCCATCACCATATGTACCATCTGCAAATAACCCAAGCGACAATACACCCCAAAGACCGTTTGCTCCATGCACTGCGATTGCGCCAACAGGATCGTCAATCTTTAATTTTCTTTCTACGAATAAAGTAACTTCTACTACAATTAAACCAGAAATCAAACCGATTATCAAGCCTCCGAATGGAGTAACAAATGCGCAAGGGGCAGTTATTGCGACTAAACCAGCCAATAAACCATTACACATCATACTTACATCGGGTTTTGAACCTCTTACTGTCCAAATCCATAATGTAGAGGCAAATGCACCACCACAAGATGCCAATAATGTATTGAAAGCAACCACAGAAAAACGTAAATCAGTACCTGCAAAAGTAGAACCTGAGTTGAAACCAAACCAACCAAAAGCGAGCACTAGCGTGCCCAAAACTGCCATCGGAATGTTATGCCCAGGGATGGCATTTGCAGAACCATCTTTGTTGTATTTGCCAATTCTTGGTCCAATCATTTTTGCACCAACAAATGCCAAAACACCACCTGTTAGATGTACAACTGAAGAACCTGCGAAATCGAGATGACCATGACCCAATCCGAAATTTGTACCCAATTGAGCCAACCATCCACCTCCCCAAACCCAATTTCCGTAAATCGGGTAAATTAATCCACCAATCAATACACCGGAGATTGCGAAAGAAGCAAACTTCCATCTTTCGGCCATTGCACCTGTAGGAATCGTTGCAGCAGCATCCATAAATACCATTTGAAACACGAAGAAACCGAGAACACTCACATCATAAATACCGTTCATGCAAAAGCCCTTTGTACCAAATAAACCGAAAGCATGACCAAAGAGGTTGATTGATACTTCTTGATTTAGACCATCAAAACCTCCTAAGGCAGACAAAGAACCTACGCCACCGAACATGATAGCGAATCCACAAATGAAGAAGCCAATTGCTCCTGCAGGATATACAAATAGATTCATTGCCATAGTATGTGCCACATTCTTAGCCCGTGTAAGACCTGTTTCTACTAAGGCAAAGCCGGCTTGCATAAAGAAAACAAGGAATCCTGTGACTAATAACCACACCAAATTGATAGAAACCTTGTTATGACCATCAGCATTACCAACAGTAGTTACAGCATTGGCCAATTTATTAACCGAATTGCTAAGGGCGGCAATAGTAGTGTCTTTTGATTTTGATAATGAATCCACAACCTTTGGAGTGGTAGCATCAATATCACTAAAAGCACCTGTTGCAGTTCCACTTGGATCGGGCGCTTTTGTTGTTGACTGTGCGTTTGAGGTAAATGCTACTATCGAAAGCATTGCTACGAATAAGTATATTTTAATTTTGCTTATCATCATATAATATTTATTGTTAACTGAATTTGTTTTGAATTGCTTTATTTGTTTTCGTCGCTAGGTCCAATAGTAGATGCTTCACCTCTTGCGCCTGTCCTGATTCTTATGGACTCTTCAATATTATAAGTGAAAATCATTCCATCACCTAATTCACCTGTATAGGCCGCTTTTTCGATACAACTAATCGTTTTTTCGACATTTATATCTTTCAATACAATGGAAATAAATATTCTCGGAACATATTGTGTGTCATAAACTGTTCCACGATAGTTGTGGTGATTTTTTAAGTGCTCATTTCCTATTCCGGATGCTTCCCAATAAGAAAAAAAGTCAATACCACTTTCTTTTAATGCCGTCTTGACATCTTCAAACTTAGATGTCCTTACAATTGCTTCAATTTTTTTCATACTTGCTATTTTTTGAATAAAAACATTGATAAAATCACAATAAATGAAATATTACTTCATTTTATTTGAGCAAATTTATGATTCTAATCATTATAATAACAATGTGAATATAAATATATTTTATTTTAATATTTTATAAAGCCCATTGTAATTGCAAAGTTTGACTTGCACTTAGTAGGTTTTTCGACTACTTAACTCAGGATTTTAGCTATTAATGGATTACTAAAATGAAGCAAAATGTAATCTTATTAATACTACAATCATTTAAACTAAAATTCACCTGAGTAATAACGATATTTGTATTTGATAAATTTTAATTATGCGTGTAAGCTCCTTTTATAATTCTCATTTAATAGAAACTAAACTGCTGTTAAAAACAAATAAGAATAAAAGAAATGCAATAACTATATTAAGACTAGTTACTTTCATATTAATCATATTGTCTGTTTATTACAGTTTTAAATCGGGAAAAGGTTATTACTTTATATTCATTTTTTTAGTTGGATTTTTAACTACCCTGTGGTATGCAGCGATCTATGAAAGGGAAATGATTTATCTATTGACAAAGAAAAAATTCTTGGAAGAAGAACTTTCCACCAAAAACCTGTATGCTGACAATGGTATTGATTTAGTAAATAGTGATCATTTTTACAGTACCGACATAGATTTATTCGGCGAAAATTCAATTTTCGCAAAACTCAATAAAACCTGTACTCAAGGTGGTAGAAGTAAGTTGACGGACAAAATATTAAGTCCTTCGGATAGTATTGTAGAAATTATGGAATGTCAAGAGGCCGTAAAAGAGTTAATGGAAATGCCTGAATGGTGCATTGATTTTATTGCTACAGGTAGAGTATTAAAAGAAGATATTGTTTCGAAAGACGCCATAAAGGATTGGTTATGTACTCAAAACATATTTAAGAACCCACAGAAAGTTAGAAATTTAATTATTGGGTCAAGAATTATTAATATTAGTACTCTATTAATTATAATTTTATTTTCACTCCCCTTTTCAATTCTTGTTCTTCCTTTTATAGTCGAAATAATACTGCTGCGATATAATGCTAAGAAAATAAATATACTTTACAGTTCAATTGGGAACAAAGCAGACTATCTCAAGAAACACTTGTCACTGATAGCCAAAGTGGAAGAACGGAAATTCGATTCTAAATTACTGCAACGTTTTACGGCAATTCTTATCACCGAAAAAACAGCTGCTTCTATACAAATAAATAGTCTATCCAAAATATGTACTGCATTCGATAATCGTAACAATGTTTTAGCTTCCCTTTTACTGAACATAATTTTTCTTTGGGATATTGACTGTGCTTGGAAAATTGAGAATTGGAAAGGCTTCAACAAAGAAAATTTTGATAGTTGGATTGATACTATTTCGGAGTTCGATGCGATTGTAAGTCTTTCCATGTTTTCATTTAACCATCCCAACTTTGTTTTCCCTGAAATTGCGAATGAAGATGTTCTTTTAGATTTAAAGGGGGTAGCACATCCTTTAATTAATCCAGAAAAAAATGTGGCCAATGATTTTTTTGTGACTAGAGGGAATTCTATTTTTTTAGTTACAGGAGCTAATATGGCAGGAAAATCTACGTTTCTCCGAACAGTTGCTGTTAATCTTGTGTTGGCAATGATTGGTACAAAAGTTTGTGCAAAACAATTTAGCTTTAGTCCAATGCGATTAATAACAAGTATGAGAAATATGGATTCGATCGAGAAAAATGAATCTTTCTTCTTAGCAGAGTTAAATAGACTTAAACTTATTTTAAATTATATCAACGAACAAAAAGAAACCTTAGTCATAATTGATGAACCTTTGAGAGGAACAAATTCTTTGGATAAGACGGCAGGCAGCATTTTACTCATAAAAAAAATATTGTCATTAAAAAAAGATACTTGTGTATTATTAGCCACCCATGATATTTCACTTACAGAAATAGCCAATGATTATCCTGAAAGTATTATCCCAAAATACTTTGACATTGAAATTGTAGATGACCAAATTATATTTGATTACAAAATAAAGGACGGAATTGCTTCGAAGATGAATGCTGTAGAATTAATGAAGAACATGCTAATAATTGAATAAAGCAGCAGATCGTTTTTAAATTGCATCTAAATTGTTGTAATCATAATTACAACTCAAAGTTGCTATATGATAAAATTGGGACGATTAAATTTATAAAGCAAGTATTTTATGCGCTTCAAATTCTTATGCACTAATGAATATTTCTTGAACCACTTTTTTTGAAAAATGACTTAAATCAGGAATTTTTAAAAGAAAAAGCAAATATTTTCAATTTTTTATCATTTTATAAAAAATAAATTTGGTTAAGTGTGAGAAAACCCCAAATTTAGCGGTTTCAAAACAATGTGTAATTTTTACACATTACTAATTACTTAAATAGTTTGTCAATGAAAAGGTTAATTACACCCTTATTTATTTTTGTTGTAACTTTTGCTAATGCGCAGTTACTTACTTGGACACCGAGTTTTATTCAGGAAACTTCTATGCCTGTAACTATTACAGCAAATGCCAATTATGGAAACATGGCATTGAAAGGTTATAACCCATTTGGTGTTTTTGTACACATGGGAGTGATCACCAATCTTAGTAAATCATCTGCAGATTGGAAGTATGTAAGAGGAATATGGGCATCTTCTTTAAAATGGGAAAATGCTACTCCGGGATTGAGTAATACATGGAAGTACACTATTGATAGTACAACCTCCTTGAAAAGCTATTTTGGTATTACTAATGCAAATGAACACATTCAGAATATTGCCATTTTATTCCGAAGTGGTGATGGCTCTTTAAAATTAGCTAATTCCGATGGTAGCGATATGTATGTTCCCGTTTATTCTGCTACAGAAAATGTACGGATAGACTTGCCACTAATTCAACCAACCTTTAAATTAACGCCTGTTTCTGTTACAAGAAAGGTGGGGGACGTATTTCCAATAGTTGCTCATGCTAGTTTACCTGGCAGTACTATTCAGGTTTATTTTAATGGCAACTTATTATCTACAGCAACCGGTACTACAGATTCAACAACTGCAACAATTACCTCTTTTGGAACACAAACAATTATTGCCAATGCAACAAATGGCACAAGTAGTAGTAGTGATACCATGGTTTTTTATATAGCGCCTTCAACTGTTGTAGCTGCATTACCTGCAGGTGTAAGTGATGGCATTAATTATGAATCGGGAGATACATCTGCAACAATTGTATTGTATGCACCAAGTAAAAAAAGTATTGTATTAGTTGGTGATTTTAATAATTGGACTCCTCAGGCAAACTATCAGATGAATATAACACCTGATGGAAGCAGATTTTGGATAAGAGTAAATGGATTGACGCCGGGTATAGAGTATGCCTATCAATATCATATAGATGACAGCATAAAAGTATCTGACTATAACTCTGAAAAAATTTTAGATAAATACGTTGACCCACAAATACCGGCTTCAACTTATCCAAATTTAAAGCCATTCCCATCTAAAGCAGCAGGTTCTTTAGTAAGTATTTTGCAAACAGGACAAGCACCGTTTAATTGGAAAGTTCCAAACTTTTCAAGACCTGATAAAAAGAATCTAATTATATATGAATTGTGGGTGAAGGATTTTGTATATAATGCAAATTGGCAAGCACTTACCGACACGCTGTTTTATCTGAAAAAATTGGGTGTTAATGCAGTAGAAATCATGCCATTCAACAACTTTGAAGGCTTTACAAGTTGGGGTTACAATTCTAACTATTTCTTTGCCCCTGACAAAGTGTATGGTACTTCTACAGCTTTGAAAGAATTTGTAGATGCTTGTCATACACAAGGAATGGCAGTAATTATGGACTTAGCAATGGCAGGTGTTTCTGGAAGCTCTCCATTATCAACTATGTATTGGAATTCGGCAACCAACACTCCTTCTGCTTCTAATCCTTGGCTTAATCAAGTTTCAAGAAATGGCAATGTTGTGGGTAGTCAATTCAATCACTCAGCACAAGCTACTATTGACTTACGCAACAGGGTTTATGCTCATTGGTTAAAGAATTATAATTTGGATGGTTTTAGATTTGATTTAATTGAAGCCTATACCCAAAATTCTTCTGGTGGCAATTATGATCAAACTCGTGTAAATACTTGTATTAATATGAATGCTTCTATGCAAAGCATCAAACCGGGTAGTTATTGTATCCTAGAAAGTTTTACTGCCGACAATGCAACAAATGTAAATAATGGAATGCTTGTATGGGGTGCAGGAAAATTAACTAATGTTATTTCCTCTGCTGATGCAGGATTTATTAATAATTCTGACTTTGTAAGTCAGGGTCTTTACACTAATCAAGGCTGCAATCAAGCTGGAATAATTGCATATCAAGAAAGCCATGATGAACCAAGAGTCATGTACAATATTTTAACTACCGGAAATACTTATCAATCTTATAACCCAAAAAATCTTACTACTGCATTAAGTCGCGCTGCAATGGGTACTGCTTTTTGGGCTTTGATTCCTGGTCCAAAAATGATTTGGATGTTCGGAGAATTAGGATACGATTATGGAGATAATGTATGTGCTAACGGAACAAAAACTTGTGGTCGATTAGATACTAAACCAATGCCTTGGTTAACATATTATCAAGATCCAAATAGAAAGGCATTGTATAGTATTTACAGTAAACTTTTGAGTTTAAGGAATGCATATCCTTCTACTTTTTTAGATGCTAGTTCTACAAAATATAGTACTTCAGGAGCAGTAAGATGGATGAACCTTTGGAGCAGTACTTTACAAGTTACAGTCTATGGCAATTTTGATGTTGTGACACAATCAGGTACAATTTCTTTCCCAAGTAATGGTACATGGTACAATTTGTTTACAGGTACTACTATAAATGTTTCCAACTATAGTTCAAATGTAACTTTAAGTCCAGGAGAGTACTATGTTTATGTAAACTTGTCTGAAGCATTGACGGTGCCTGTAACCTGGATCGATTTCACTGCTGATAAAGGTTTCAATAATACCGTAAAACTAGATTGGACTGTTGGGGATGAGGTGAATAATGATCATTATGATATTGAACGTAGCATTGATGGCGTGAATTTCTCAAAAATTGGAACCGTTGCTGGAAATACAAGTTCATTTACTCATGTTGCCTATTCATTTGTTGACAACAATAATGTTCCTACAGGTAAGGTATATTACCGTATCAAAGAAGTTGATAATAATGGAAAATCAAGTTATTCTAAGGTAGTTATCATTAATTCAGATGTACAATCAAACTTATGGTACTCAACTGTAACAGGAAGTAACCTAAAGGTATATCTCAAATCAGATATTGGAAAAACAACCATTTCTGTACATGATATTTCTGGAAAGGTTTTATATAACCAAAGAATTGAAAATGCATTAACAGGACAACTATTATCAATTCCTGTGAATCAATTTGCTAAAGGAGTCTATATTTTGAAAGTCGATTCTGAAAAAGGAAACAAATCAGATAAAATAATTATAAAATAAAATTTCTAATTATCAACATAAAAAGGTCCTTGATTTTAAAATCAAGGACCTTTTGTTTTCATTAGCTGCTCTATAAGTCCAAATTTAAAATGTAACATATCAATTAGTACTGCAGCAAATTTTCTATTCTAAATATTCAAATTCATACTCACTTTTTAATACATCTTTTAAGCATTATCTTAATTGTATTCAATTGTAAATTAAGTGAACAAAAAGAGCAATAGAACCATATTTATTTAATTAAAATGTAGAGTAAAGACAAATTATTAGTTATTACTTTAGTTAAAATTGCTTTAAACAGAATAAAATATTGGTTATTCCTTGCAACTAAGCCAAATTCCATTAATTTCACGCCGCAAAATGATTAAGTAATTAATAATAATCAGAAATAAACTAGAAATATGGCAGAAGTAATTAAGATGCCCCGATTGAGTGATACAATGACAGAAGGGGTTATTGCAGCATGGCACAAGCAAGTTGGCGACACAGTGAAAAAAGGGGATGTACTTGCTGAAATAGAAACAGATAAAGCTACAATGGAGTTGGAAAGTTACCAAAACGGAGTATTACTTCATATTGGTACAGAAGCCGGAGGAAAACTTCAAGTAGATGACTTATTAGCCATATTGGGATCTGAAGGTGAAGATATCAGTACTCTATTAAACCCTGCTTCTGCAACTGTTGCTGCTACTGCACCTGTAATTGCAAAAGAGGAGGGAATACCCCCTGCATCATCAATTGATGTATCAGCTTTGGAAGAAGTTGTTTTGATGCCACGTTTGAGCGATACAATGACAGAAGGTGTTATAGCATCATGGCAGAAAAACATTGGAGACACAGTAAAAAAAGGAGATGTAATTGCCGAGATTGAAACAGACAAGGCAACTATGGAACTTGAAAGCTATAAGAATGGTAAGCTATTGTATCAAGGCGCAAAAGTGGGTGAAAAAATCCAAGTCAACGATTTACTCTGTATCATTGGAGAAGAAGGATTTGATGTAGCCGGTACTGTTGCAGCATTAAAAGGCAATGCGACTACAAGTAACACTATTGTATCTGAGGTAGAAGAGGCACCTAAAGCAAAAGAAACAGTTGCTCCACCAACAACAGTAGCCCCTGTTGTAGTAAATGAAGGAAGAATATTTGCTTCACCACTAGCAAAGAAAATTGCTGCCGAAAAGGGTATTGATTTAAAATATGTTGCAGGAAGTGGAGATAATGGAAGAATTGTTAAAGAAGATGTTGATAATTATGTACCATCTGTAGGAAAAGTAACTGAAATTGTTGCTGCACCTATTACTGCTGCAGCACTCTCTTCTCCTTCTACTGTTACTCAAGCACATGTTGCTAAAACAACCTCAGTTCCTGCATCCGTTTATGGTGTTGAAAGTTATGACGAAGTTCCTGTTTCTCAGATGCGTAAGGTAATTGCCCGTCGTTTAAGTGAGAGTTTATTTACTGCCCCTCATTTCTTTTTAACAATGAGTATTGATATGGATGCTGCAATAGCTGCACGCACCAAGATTAATGAAACTGCTAAATCGAAAATAAGCTTTAACGATTTGGTTTTGAAGGCGACTTCAATTGCCCTAAAACAGCATCCAAAAATTAATAGTAGTTGGTTAGGAGATAAGATTCGTACAAATTATCATGTAAATATTGGCGTGGCTGTTGCTGTAGAAGATGGCTTATTAGTTCCTGTAGTTCGATTTGCAGATACTAAATCTCTTAGTCAAATAAATGCAGAAGTAAAGGATTTTGCTCAAAAGGCAAAGGACAAAAAATTGCAACCTGCCGATTGGGAGGGAAGTACATTTACAATTTCTAATTTAGGAATGTATGGTATTGATCAATTCACAGCAATTATTAATCCACCGGATGCCTGTATTCTTGCAGTAGGAGGAATTTCGCAAGAGCCTGTTGTTAAGAATGGTCAAGTTGTTGCAGGGAATGTGATGAAATTGACACTAAGTTGTGATCATAGAGTAGTAGATGGGGCAACAGGAGCAGCATTTCTTCAAACAATTAAGAGTTTATTAGAAGAGCCTGTAAGAATGTTGGTTTAGTCAACGTAATAAATATTAATTTTAGATATAAAAAAAGAGTCTGCTTCTGAGAAGCAGACTCTTTTTTTTGAATCATTTTATTTATACGCTAATAATTGTTGGAAAATGACTGACTGGAAAGTTGACTGAGTTTGCAATAAAACACATCTCATTTGCCTTTTTATGCAATGCTATTGCCTTTTCTATCATTGCACTTTTAGTAATAGTTACTTGAGGAATCAAGGAGACTGAAACAAATCGTCCACTACCATTCATTTCTTCTTTCATCTCTCCAATAGCATTGTCGGTATAATCAACCACAACAATTCCTTCTTCCGAACACAAGTGCAGATACCATAACATGTGACACGATGAAAGGGACGCTAATAATAATTCCTCAGGATTATGTTTTGTTTCATCTCCTCTAAAGGCAGGATCTGAAGATCCATGAATGATCTTTTTATTATTTATTGAGATCGTATAGTCCCTGTTATAACTCTTATATTGAGAAGTTCCATTACCGTTATTACCAGTCCAAATAATTGTGGCGAAATATTTATGTAATCCATTCATAATGGAGATTATTTGCCTTTTATTGAAAAGGTATTAGCAATTTTATCAAAAAAGATTAAGGATTTCATTATTTGCTAAAGGTTACATTCCGAAAGATCCACTCACAACCGAATACCTATTACTTTATTAAACGTTCTCCTTTTGAAACAATGCAGGTATCGTTTTTAATATCAATCGAATATCATTCATAAAACTATGACTCTCTGCATATTTATTGTCTAACATTAAACGTTCATCTTCACTCATAGCACCCTTCTTTCCTCGCTTTTCTACCTGCCAAAGACCTGTTATGCCTGCGGGTGCTGAGAATCTTAAAGAATATCGATCTGTTGTTAATTTTTCCGCTTCATAAAGAGGCAGAGGTCTATTTCCTACAATACTCATATCGCCAATGATAACATTCCATAACTGAGGCAATTCATCAATACTTGTATTTCGAAGCACTTTACCTACTTTAGTAACACGAGGGTCATCTTTTAATTTAAAGAAAGCTGAACCTGCATTTGCCTTTCTAAATTCTGCAAAATTCTTTTCACACCATTGATTATCATCAGAATAAAATGGTTGTTGACAGCTGATTCCCATTTTTTTACAATCAGGGCAAAGAACAAAAGAACTACTCGACGAAGACTCATTACCGTCGCCACTATTTGCAGAATATTGATTTAAATGTTGTAAATCTTTTAATCGCTTATCAGCGTTTACAAACATTGACCTGAATTTGTAGAACTTAAATATTTTATAACCTGTACCCACCCGCAAAGCATAATAAAAAACGGGCCCTCTCGACTCAAGCTTTAATAAAATGATGACTACTAAAATCAAAGGAGATAATGCAATGATGGCTGAACTTGCAAAAAAAATATCAAAGATTCTCTTTACTAATGGAGTCTTAAAAGAAGGGGTAGAAGATGTTTTATTTTCTTTATGAAGAGCAGTCCAATTAGGAATTAAATAATTAATTCTAGTTTCTAATACTTTTGGCTTCAGAGGTAGTTTAAAAACATCAGCAACTCCAAATTTGATTGCTTCCAATATAGAACTACCACTAAAATTATTTGTAATTATAAAATAAGGAACATTTACAAAGTTTTTCCTTTGTAAAGTTTGTAATAAGGAAACACCGTTAGGACCAAAGATTTCGGTTTCAACAACTACAGCTTTGATTTGTAATTTTTCGTTTTCCCATTTATTAAATAACTGAATACCTGTTCCAAAAAAAAGCAATTCGTGATTATTGAAATTACATTCTTTT
This sequence comes from Chitinophagaceae bacterium, assembly GCA_947379895.1. Lineage (GTDB taxonomy): Bacteria > Bacteroidota > Bacteroidia > Chitinophagales > Chitinophagaceae > Parasediminibacterium. The sequence goes on from CANCPA010000035.1 coordinate 19,333, forward strand.
AAAACACTAACATTTTTCTCTTGAATCGCTATGAAGGCTATACATCCTATGTCATTATTGGCAACTGTATTCATTGTCATAGCGTATATTAAATAGTTGAAATTTTGCCTGTTCTTCTTAAAATAGCATTAATTCTTGCTAAAAGTTCTCTAGGGTTGAAAGGTTTAATTAAATAGTCATCGGCGCCTGCTTCTAAACATTTAATTCTTGTTTCGGTACTTTCTTCACCTGATAAAACAATTACTGGTATTGAACTAAAGAATCCACTTGTTCTTAGTTGATCTAATAATTCATAGCCATTAATTCTAGGAGTATTCAAATCAGAAATTATAATATCTACAATATGACCTTCATGTAAATATGCCATTGCCTCGAAACCGTCCGGAAAGATGCTTACCTGAAATCTAGTTTTTAGATGATGATTTAGCACTAATTGCATAGGCTTGTTATCTTCTATAACCATAACTTTTATTGATGGGAACTCTTCTTGTACAATGTTCATTAGTAATAAAACTTTTTAAGGTTATTTCGCGAGCCAAATTGATATGCAAATAATTTCATTATTCTCCAAAAATAATGACTTTTTAATGATTGTGTATAATGTCCACTAATAAAAAATAATTATTTCATGATGAACTATGTATTATTTACACAGCTAGGTTTGCAAATATTGAAGAAAATTTGTAATTCATTGTAAATATTGTCAATAAATTTGAAAATATTATTCATTCAAGAAAATTATTCAAGAAAATAAGAAAAATGTATATAACAAAAAAACTATCAGAAAGAAAATGTATCGCCTTAATTGCGCATGACCATAAAAAAGTTGATATGGTTGAATGGGCTTTACATAATCGTCAAACTTTAGCTAAACATGAGTTAATGGCAACAGGTACTACGGGCAAACTTGTAGAAGAAGCTTTAGACAGACCTGTAAAGAAATTTTTAAGTGGACCTTTAGGTGGTGATCAACAAATTGGTAGCCTAATTGCTACAGGAAATATTGATATTGTTATTTTCTTTTGGGATCCGATGGAGGCTCAGCCTCATGATACCGATGTAAAAGCATTACTACGGTTATGTGCAGTTTGGAATATCCCTATGGCTGCTGATAGATCAACAGCGGATTTCATTATTACTTCGCCATTTATGAACGAAGCTTACGATGCAATTATTCCTGATTACAATGGTTATCTAAAAAGAAATGTAGGAAAATAAGGAGTTTGCCAATTGCAGATTCCATGTTTAGGCTAGCTATTACAAACTTGCAAATTATAACTATTTAAATATCGCTTCTGCCTGTATAATACTTTCAGGCTTGCCTACATCTAGTAATAAACTATTAGAATGATCGAAACATTGAACATTGTTTCGATCACATAGACTCATGTATACATCAATCAAGGAGAACTTTCCTCTTTGTTCAATCTTATTAATTAGCTCAGGCTTTATAACATGAATACCACTGAAAGCCTTTTGTTGTAGTAATGATTTTACAGTAGAATCATAATGAATAATAGGACCTTTTTCTTTGCCTGTTGCGACATTCTTCCACCCTACTAACTTATTTTCATTGTCAAATAGCAAATAGCGACTACTTTTTCTATCAGTAACCGCAAGAGTTGCGAGGGTATTGCTTGCTTTATGATGTTCAATCATATTCTTAAGTGGCATATCAGTAAGCATATCTACATTCATCACCACAAAATCATCTTCATTATCAAAATACCATTTTGCTTTCAACAATCCGCCACCTGTTTCTAAAACCGCATCTGTTTCGTCGGAGATACTAATAGTACTGCCCCAACCATTATTCTTATTTATTGCATTGATTATCTGATCGGCAAAATGATGAACATTTACCAAAACATTCCAAATTCCCTGCGATTGCAGATATTCTACATTCCGTTGCAACAAGCTCTTACCATTTACAGGAGCTAATGCCTTAGGATGTTCCAAAGTAAACGGTTGAAGTCTTGTTCCAAAACCTGCAGCCAATAATAATGCTTTCACTTATGTAAGATTTTTTTGATAAATTAACCCGTTTCTAAACAAGCAAAACCACTTATAACAAAAAGCCTAAAACCTCCGAAATGTAATTTTTTAACGCACCCATTTTGCTCGGTTAGTATGCGTCAATTCTACTTTTACTTTATACTTTTCTTGTAAATGCTTTGCAGTCTGTTCTGCTGCAAAAACACTTCTATGTTGACCTCCAGTACAGCCAAAATTGATTGAAAGATGTTCAAACCCTCTTTCCAAATAGTTTTCTACGGAAATATCTACTACTTCCCAAACACTATTTAGAAATGAGACCATTTTAGTACGTTCATTCAAAAAATCTTGTACCGGCTTATCTAATCCACTTAACTTTTTGTAGTCATCAAATCGCCCTGGATTCAGAATCCCTCTCATGTCGAATACATAACCACCGCCCGATTCATTATTACATACAGGAATACCATTTCGATAACTGAAACTATTTATTTCAATGACAAGTGGTGTATTGTGATTTGCTTGGGGCACTATAAACCTATTTATTATCTCTTCGCTCGAGATTTGTAATAGTAACTCGTGAAATACGGGAAGCGTTAAGCCTATATTTTTATTTTCAACAAATAATCGAATGTTTTTAAGTGCTAAAGGAATGCTTGAGATAAAATGTGACTTTCTTTCAAATAATCCCCTAAAGCCATAAGCACCAAGTACTTGTAAGAGCCTTATTAGCACAAAACCATTGTACTGATGTATAAAAACAGTTTTATTCAAAGGTTTGTCAAGCACTAATTCGACTTCGCTTATATAATAATCCAAAAGACGCTCCCTCCATTCTTCTGATAAGTTTGCCTTTGCTTGCCAAAGTAAACTTGCCACATCATATTGTAGTGCCCCTTTCATGCCTCCTTGAAAATCGATAAATGATACTTCATCATCTTTTACCAATATATTTCGACTCTGAAAATCCCTAAACATGAAATATTGATGCTCTGTTTCAGCCAAATATTTACTTAAGGTTTCAAATTCCTCTTGTAGCAACTGCTTGTCGTATGGAATAGAGAGGGTATCAAGAAAATAGTATTTAAAATAAAGGAGGTCATTTAAAATGGCTTGTCTGCCGAATTGTTTAGCAGCAAAGCATTGATTATAATCCAAATTTGCATCCCCTTTAATTTGCATTTTTGCTAATTGAGATAGACTTTTTTGATAAAATGAAAATATCTTTTCATTCTTATCAAGCTGTTCTATTTTATCCAATAGTGTTTCTTTTCCCATATCCTCTTGAATGTAAATGGTATGATCGTCATTTACATAATACACCTTTGGAACAGGTAGCCCAATTGATTGGAAATGATTGGAGAAATATAAAAAACTATCATTTTCCTTATTATTGGCATTATAAGCAGCTATATAAGTTGATTGAGGTGTAATAATCCGAAAGTAAACCCTATTACTACCACTAAGTGGTATCATTTGAAAATCGGTGATTTTTTCATTATTGTTCAAAACGAATAGGTTCTTTATATCATTTGAAATTTGTTCAATACTTACAGTCATAGGGAACGAAAATAATAGGTTCTTTCATTTTTGATAAGAATTATTTTGAATTGATGTATAAATACGGTAATGACACTTTAAATTTATTCTAGTTTTTATATCAATAAGAGACAATAATATTATGTTTGATGTTTAATCAATTACAATGAACATTAGCGTAAAATTAGTTGACGTGAAAAATAATTATTTAAAAAGGGTGGTTGGCTTAATAGTTTTATTCTCAACTACTATCTCAAAAGCACAAATCATTAATATAGATAAAACTGATACGTTGCCTTATTCTAATAAAACAAAATTTGACGGTAGCATGTCAATTGGACTTGAAATTGATAAGCAAAATAGTGTGCTTTATGACGGAACTAACTTTGTGGATGCCTGTTTAAAGAAAAATAAGACTTTTATCATTTTTTCGGGAAGTAACAGATTCACTTATAATGAGTCGCAAGATTTATTAAATACAGGTTATCTACACATCCGATTGAGGAATCATTACAAGGCACAACTACATCCTGAGAGTTTTATTCAATATCAATGGGATAATAAGATTGGATTTTCGAAAAGAATGGTTGTAGGTGAAAATATTAGATACGACTTAATACATAATACAAATTGGGAGTTAATTATTGCAACGGGTTTTATGCTCGAACAAGAAGATTGGAATTATAGTGGTGTGGATACTGCGAAACATTTAAGTAAGAGACCTGATGCTTATACAAATGTATTAAAAAGCAATAATTATATAAAGCTCGAGGGGAAAGCTTCAAATAATAGTTCTTTAAAACTAGCCTTATTCTATCAATCTCAATATTCTTCATTTTTTTCACCGAGGCTATTTTCTGTCTTAAATTTTACAATTGATGCTTCTAAGCACTTTGGAATCAGTTTTAATTTTGCAGGCACTTACGATTGTAAACCAGTAGTGCCAATCCCCAATTTATATTATTCAATAAGCAATAATTTAGTTTATAAATTTTAGGCAGATACAAGTATTTCACATGCCATATTAAGCTTAAAGTTTTTAGCCTTGTAACACCTTTACAGTTGTATAATTGTATCAACTACTTTTTATTTATAATTTCTTTCTTAAAAAATACTAAATAGTCATTTAATTATTCTTTACATACCCTATTTTCGTAAAATGATGACAGTAACAACATTTGTAATTATTGGAATATCGGTTTGTTTACTATTATTAGCCTTCTTTTCGGGATATGAAATTGCTTTTATCAGTACAAACAGATTAAATGTAGAACTGAAGAAGAAGCAAGGTAAACAAAGTGGAAAAATCATTTCGAAGTTTATGGACAACCCCGCCACTTTTATTGGTACATGCTTGGTTGGAATGAATTTGTTTTTAGTAGGATATGGACTTTTATTTGATCAATTATTAAGTCTTACACTATGGAACCCATTGCATATAGTAAATCAGTCCATGAAATTATTGTTTAATACACTGATTACTGCATTAGTTGTATTGATTTTTGGAGAGTTTTTACCAAAAGCAATATTTAGAGCAAAAGCAGACAATGTGGTACTTTACTTTGCAAAGGTGGCAAATTTCTTTTATCAATTATTTCTTCCAATAACTTCATTTTTTGTAGGGATTGCCAAGTGGATTCTTACCTATTTATTTAATCTTAAAATAAACAAGACGAATGCCTTCAATAAAATGGAATTAGAGCATTTTTTTCCAAAGGTTCAAGAACATGAATTAGATAAGCACGAATTAAATACCGACCTTTTTGAAAACGCATTGAGTTTGCCAAGTATCAAAATTAGGCAATGCCTTGTGCCTCGCACCGAAATTGAAGCTATCGATATCAATACCTCTATTGAATCAGTTACAGCACGTTTTATTAAGACAAAATTGAGTAAATTAATTGTTTACAATACCAACCTAGATAATATTCTTGGTTATATTCATCAATTAGACATGTTCAAGAAGCCAACTTCATTAGTAGAAATAATTCATCCGATTCCAGTAATTCCTGAAACTATGGGAGTGACTGATTTGATTAATAAATTTACTAAGGAAAGAAAAAGTATTGCTTGGGTGGTAGATGAATTTGGGGGTACTGCAGGTATTATTACTATGGAAGATGTTTTGGAAGAGATATTTGGAGAAATTCATGATGAGTACGATACAGAGGAATTCGTAGATAAGCAATTATCGGAAGATGAATTCATTTTTAGTGGAAGATTGGAACTCGATTTTATCATACAGAAATATAATTTAGAGTTTAATGCACAGCAATCCGAAACCTTGAGTGGCTACATCATTAATGATACCGGAACAATACCTAAGCAGAATCAAGAAATGGTAATAGAGAATTATCAATTCACGATCATGACAGTTAGCGATACTAGAATAGAAATGGTGAAAATGAAGATTCTTAGGTAAGTGATAAATTGCAAGTTATGAGTCTTGAAGGTATTTCATGCCTAAATATTATCATAATTATACATAACTCATCCCTCATAATTCATCATTCATCAATTACAACTACCTAATGGCAGGCATCTATATACATATTCCTTTTTGTCGCAAGGCTTGTCACTATTGTAATTTTCATTTCTCCACTACACATAGCCTATTACCACAAATGATTGATGCAATTTGCGCCGAAACAGTAATGCGTAAAGACTATGTAAGTGAAACGATTAATACCATTTATTTTGGTGGAGGTACGCCTAGTATTTGCAGCAATGAACAACTATCAGGTCTTTTTAATAGTATAAAGGCATCCTTCACTATCAATCAAAGGGCAGAAATAACACTAGAAGCAAATCCCGACGATATAACGATGGAAAAGCTGTTATTCTGGAAGTCGATTGGAATCAATAGATTGAGTATCGGTATACAGTCGTTCAGGGACGAAGATTTACGATGGATGAATCGTGCACATAATACCAATCAGGCACTCAATTGTATTGAAATGGCAAGAAATGTTGGCTTCGAAAACATGAGTATCGACCTTATTTATGGCACTCCCACATTGACTGATGAACAGTGGGAACAGAATGTAAAACAGGCAATTTACCTACAAATACCACATCTTTCCTGTTATGCACTGACGGTAGAATCGAGAACGGCATTAGATAAAATGATTCAGTTGAAAAAGACGGAAGAACCTGATCCAGAAAAACAAGCTCGTCACTTTGAATTGTTGATGAAATGGACAGAAGAGGCAGGATATGAACACTATGAAATAAGCAATTTTGCAAAGAAGGAATATAGGAGTCAACATAACAGCAGCTATTGGCAAGGTGAAAAATATGTTGGATTGGGTCCATCTGCACATTCTTTTGATGGATATAGCCGACAATGGAATGTGGCTAATAATGCCCTGTATCTGCAATCAATTACTGCCAATGAATTGTATTTTGAAAGAGAAGAACTCACCCCTACTCAAACCCTCAATGAATATATTATGACTGGGTTAAGAACGATGGAAGGACTCTCGTATAAGCAAATTGAAAATAAGTGGGGAAGGGAAAAAACATTGTCCCTACAAAATAGCATTAAAGAATATAAAATTCAGGGACATATTTTGGAGGATGCAACAGGAATTAAATTAAGCAAGAGTGGAAAGCTATTAGCAGATGGAATTGCTGCGGATTTGTTTTTTAGTGAGCAATAGAAACGAATGTTTAGGAATCGGCATCGCTCAGATCGATTTTAAATTCTATTTATGCAGCATTATCATCTGTAAACGCCACGTTTTGAAATAATTATGTTGCATTCTCTTTCCACAATGTGACGCAAAGACTATTTATACGGCATTTTCTTCCGATAGCTACACGTCTAGAAAAGATAATGTTGCATTCCGACACCACAGCATGACGCTAATAGCTATTAATGTGACATTAAAACCTGATTTCGTGGCATTAAGTGTAGAAGAATTAGTTGCATAAATACCTAAAGAACTAACTCCTTCTGATTTTAATAAACATAGATTGAAATAAGTGAAAATATCGGGTAATTATATTTTTTCCTGCAAAAATTTACACAGTTTTCAGTAATCGTCTTGCAATGTCAATTTGTTCAAAATCAAAAGGCTTTTCAAGTAAACAAATAATTCTAGAATCACTATTTGCCTTTTCCTTATCATCGGGATTAATACTTGAGGATAAAATAAAAATAGGCATCCCCTTTGCATATTGAGGGAATCGTGTTCCGAAATGATCTAAAAATTCCCATCCACCCATTAATGGCATGTTTATATCGAGTAAAATCAATTCAGGTAAATTCTCTATCGGTTCTTCTCCTTTTTCGAGTTTTTCAAAAAACAGAATTGCTTCTCTTCCATTCCAAGCCTCAATCATATTGTTACAAAACTTTGATTCTTTCAAATAAATTTTATTCAAAAGTTGAGTTCCTCTATCGTCTTCTATAGATAAAATTGTTTTTATCATTTATTTTCTTTTAAAATTTACATAAAAAGTCGATCCAACGTGTTCCTGACTAGACACGGTAATACTGCCACCTAATGCCGTCAATTGATTATATATAAGATAAAGACCAATGCCTTTACTATCAAAATGGTCATGAAATCGTTGATTTAATCCAAAGATTCTTCCTTTTATAAGATTCATATCCATTCCAATTCCATTATCCGAAAAAATTAACTGAATGGTATTGGGACTTATAAGTTTGGATTTGATAGCTATAATGGGCTGCCTTGATGGATCAGCATACTTGATAGAATTAGTTATCAAATTATGAAATATACTTTCAAGATATTCCAAGTTGAAATTCACTTCGTCCACAGCTGAAAAGTCGGAAGTAATCAGGCAACAAGTATTTGCTATAGAATGGGAATTTATAGAACACACTTTTTCGAGCATACTCGAAAACTTTAATTTCTGAATCAATATATTTTCGTTATCCTGAATTAATAAGGTATTAATTAGGGTATTCAATGTGTCATTTAAATCCAAAGTAGATTTTTTAAAGATATCTATTAGTGTCCTTGCAAGGGGATTTCCAATCGATTCTGTTTTTAACATCCTACTTGCTGAAATTAAATTTGTTAAAGGCGCTCTTAAATTGTGTGTGGTGATATAGCTAAACTGCCTGAGTTTCTTATTCTTTGCTACCAATTCCTCTAATACTCTTTCCTTTTCTAATTCTGTTATCTTTTGCAATGTAATATCACGTTGCACGGCAATAAAATGAGTAATTTCTGCCTTCTCATTTGCAACGGGATTAATATGCGAGTTTACCCAAAAGTTCTCCCCATTTTTTTTAGTGTTCATTATGTTCACTTCGCAAGAAGCAAAGTTTTTAATGGATGTTCGCATCTTATCCATTTCAATTTTCTCACTTTTTCCTGAATGAAAAATCCTTGGATTTTTGCCAATTACTTCATCTACAGTGTAACCTGTCATTCGAATAAAGGCGGGGTTTACATATACAATCTTAGGTTCGGTAAAATGATTGATATTCGCATCAGTTATTATAACAGCATCGTTCGTGTTTACAATAACCGACTCTAATAATCGAAGCCTTTCTTCTTCTGCTACTTTTTGTGAGATATCTGAAAATAGAGAATATGTCAGTTCCTGTCCTTCAAAAACTAGAAAGTTAGTGGTTATTTCTACAGGGATAATGGTTCCATCACGTTTTTTATTAATGGTATTGAAAGTCATTCTGCCAACTCTCTTTAGTTCTTCCCAGTGTGTGGGCCAAATGTCTGCATTATACAATGGATCAATATCGGATATGCGCAATGTTTTGTATTCTTCCTCATTATATCCTAAAACAGCTTTTGCGGCAGGGTTGTATTTAAATATTGAACCATCTTTGGCTATTATATGAATCGGGGTATGAATATTTTTGAAAGAGTAATCTGCCAATTTTATTTCATCTTCTAATTTTTGCTTTTCGCTTAAATCAAAAATGTAAGCGCAAAGTAATTCCCTCTCTTCATAGTTTATTAAATTACTTACTATGAGAACATTAATTAGTCTACCGTCTTTATGCCTATGAATAGTTTGTAAAGTACTAGTTCGATGAATTTTTATCCATGTCCAAAATTCATTCCATTTATCTATCTGTGAATTATTATCAACATCCTGTATCCTTTTCGACATCAGTTCCTCCCGAGAATATCCAAGTGATTTATTAGCAGCTTCGTTAAAATCGTAAAAAGAGGCATCCTTATTTACATAATAAATAGGTGTTACAGCATTCCTGAAAGCAAATTCAAGTAAGGTTGAATGATTAGATACTCGCTTTTTGTCGGTAATATCTTTCAAATAAGCTCTTAACGTATAACCCCTGCTATCATTCAACTTTGAGAAATGACCAAATCCTTTTTTCCATTTGATATCATTACCAATTTGATGACGGAATTCGGGTGTCCACGGCTTTGAAGTATCAATATTTTTTAAGGAATTAATAAATTGCTGTTTATCATGTTCATTAATATTAGTGAATGCAAGATTCGGGTCAATAGTGTTTTGTTGAATTTCAAGATTTGGAAATAATGAGAGCATTTCATTATTTGCATATTCAAAGTGCAAATTGCTATCAGGCAAAATTGTTAACTCGAAAATTGGCAAGGAAATACTATCAATAAAATCAAGTGACAATGAATTATTAAACTCATTTGCAGACGAAGAGAACTCAAGTTTATTTTCACTTATATCAATTGCATTGTTTGGCGTGGATTGCTGAAGAACTTGCCAATAAACAAATACAGTATCTTTTTTATAACAATGAATAGTTAATTGAAATGGCACTTGATAAATACTGTGATTGTAAATGCCCGATGAATTTGTAGTAAAAAACTTTTCCCAATTTATTTTAAAAAATGTGGATGATTCTATATCGCTTAATTCAAAAAGGTTATCCCCAATTTTAGGTAGACATAAGCTGTGATTGCTATTCAAAGAACCTTGAACAGCAATCACTATTCCTGATTTTTTTATTTCAGTTACATAAATTTCTTGTGCCATAATAAGGGGTTAACTGTTGTTAAGTCCCGAAAGGTAGTAAAGGAAATTATTAAAAAGAGAATGTTTAGATAAATAGTCTTTAGCTTATAAAATATAGTCAATAATATTAGCTAGAATGAATTTCGAGTGAAATCAGTGACAAAAAAAAATAAATATCTCACTCATTTTATGTGAGAGTAATTGTACGAAATTTAGGCGGTGGCTTGATTCCGATTCAAATTTTTAATTAAATGAGGCTAATTAAAGTTTGTCTAATAGTAACCTAACTGAAAAAACTAGCAGGTGCCAATACATTGAGAGAAAAGCAAAAATAAAAATTGAAAAGATTGAAGCTTCAAGGAAAACCTTAGCTTCAAAATTGTAGTTAAAATGAGCCAATTTCTTTTGCATTGCAATTAAATTTTTAAATATTTCAGACGTTAATTGTTTTGAATGAATATCATTCAATGCAAGTTTAGATGAATTTAAAACAGGTATTTTAGTTTTGACTAGTAATTGAAATAGATTGATTAAAACAAGCGTAATTGAGGAATACTGGTCAATTTAAAGGTCAATTTATATACTTAGATTTAAATTACTGATTATTTTTCATAGGATGATTGCAATAAATTAATGAGATTAACTTTGAGTTGATAAAAATAAAAAACCCACGACAAGCGTGGGTTTTATTCGATCTAAGTGGTGTGAGCCGGGATCGAACCGGCGACACAAGGATTTTCAGTCCTTTGCTCTACCGATCTAAAACACTTATCAGTATTATGTTTTAGCTTTTCTGAGTTATACGTGAGTCCGTAAATGAGTCATTAAAATAATAATGACATGTTTACAGGAATAAAAGTTTATTGTCCAGACAACACCTCTATGAGGTCTTACGTTCATACCCGTATAGCTGGAAAAAGGGTAAAAATATACAATGGAAAATTACTTGGTATAGAGTGTTTCCCAAATGAGTGTCATACTTTGGCTGATAGAAAAAGGGAGCTTCAACGGTTAGCTAATACTCTTTATAAGAAGTTATTGGACGGTTGGAATCCTGTAGAGGAACAAGAAGAAAAAAAACATAATGTTGTGACCGCTATAACTTATATATTAGGAGTGGTTAAAACTTCGGGTTACTCTAATGCTTACATTAGGGACTTAACCGAATGTGGTCATCAGTTTTTAAAATTCCTCCAACATAAGAAGTTAACACAACTTCCTATAGAAAAGGTAAAGACCGAAACTACAGAGGAGTTCCTTTTTTCGTTTGCATCAGGAAGCGGAACATATTATATGAACAAACGAAGAAATCTAAGTGTACTTTTTTCAAAGCTGATCTCACTTGGATACTTAAAAGAAAACCCACTAAAAAAGACTACAAAAAGAAAGGTGAAAGCGAAACTACACGAATCCTATAAAGAGGATAAGATTTTAGAAGTGTTTGCTTTCCTAAAAGATTACAATAAGAATTTATACTTATGTTCACTTCTAATGTATGGAACACTCCTAAGACCGCACCAAGAAATCAGGTTACTCACCAGAAAAAACTTTGCAGATGATTTATCCTATATTTTATTGGATGGTTATAGAAACAAAAGCGGAAACATTAGAAAGACACCTACTACTGATTACGTAAGAGCTGTACTTAAAGAATACAAAATAGATACACTCAATCCTGAATACAATATTTTTACAGGTACAACAGAACCTTTGAATGTTTACTATTTTAACCTAATGTGGGGAAGAGCTAAAAAGAAAATGTTACTATTAGGATTGGTTAATGTAAATCAAACACTTTATTCCTTTAGGCATTCGGCGGCGGTCGATGTATTTACTCGACACCAAAACCTACATCTTGTACAGAAGCTGTTTGCTCACTCTAGCTTAACAGTTTCGTTAACCTACCTTAGAAGTATCGGGATGGCGGAGGTCACTGATGAAGGATTGTTACCAAAGCTG
>CANCPA010000036.1 GCA_947379895.1 Chitinophagaceae bacterium
GTAAACAATATTATGATTGGCATCCCTACTCCAAATTTTGGTTTGTAGATATACAGAATCAACCTTCTGCTGTGCAGCCAAAAAGGAAATACTAAGAATAAGCGATGAGCCTAATAAAAATCGTTTCAACTATTTCGAATTATCAATTATAAATTTGTAATTAAGGTCACTCTCCTAACTTTTAAAGTAGCAAAGGCAATACCTGAAAACAATAATAGAAAAGTCATATTATTATCAAAAGGTACTATTGGAGCACCGTCTCCGGCAGGTGCAGAATCAGAAGTTCCTGGTCCACCAATTCCAGGATCATCTGCGGGTGTTTGTGCGTTTAGTGTTAAACATAATAGCATACTAGTCAACATAATAAGACTAGTTTTTATAAATTTTATTTTATACAATTTCATAACTATTTATTTAAAAAAACAAAGAGAATAATGAGAGCATTACTACTCCCATTATTTCATTAAGTTTAAATTTATATTATTTAACTGACAAGTTTGACTGATAGACAATTTCTCTACTGTCATTTGACCGAATAGTCACATTGTAAATACCTGCTACAAGTGAAGAGTTGATATTTAAAGCATGTGTTGTCTCGCCACCTGTATGAGCAATCTCTTGTTCAAAAACTTTTTGACCTAAACAATTGTGAATGCTTACTGAATACTTCCCTTCTGTTCTATTTATTAATCCAACTTTAAGAATGTTACCTGCTAATGGATTAGGAAACAAGTTATAAGTTGTAAGTTGTAAATTATAAGTAACCTTAGCAATATTACTGTAAGTAATTGTTCCGTCGGTACTAACTGCTTTGATGCGATAGTAATTGGTAGCAGCTGTTGCAGCATTGTCAATTAAAGAATAACTAGCAATTGATATATTTTTAGCAGCCTCTTCTCCTATCTTCGAGAAACTAGAACCATCTATAGATTTCTCCACCTCATAATTAACTACTCCATTTTCGCCAATAGTATTCCAAGTGATTGAAGCCACATTGTCATTAACTGAAGCATTTGCAATGATGCTATTTACACTCAAAGTAGTTGGCTTGAATACTATGCTAAACCTATTCTGATAACTAGCAACTATAGTTGGATTTACTGTAAATGAAATGGTACTAATTCCATTAGCTAATGATAGTGTAGTTTTCTTATAAGCATCATTCAAATAAGGCACCACTCCATTTGCTGTATAGTCACTTGCATCAATTACAAACTGATATTGGGTTGCACTCAATTGTCCGATATTCAATCCCAAAATATCAGTTGTATTAGCAGGTAATCTGGCATCGATACTCAAGTTATGTCCACCTTCTGAAATAAATAAATTATCATTTGTATTATTCATTTTAGTAGCATCTTCAATACCCATTCCATTATTAAACTGAGTTCCAAATACAGCAACAGCTCCATCCATTTTGAAATAACTAGTACCTGCTTGTTTCATTAAACTAATTGTCAATTTACTATTTGGTGTCTCAACTCCAAATACATTTGTTTTTGCATTACTCAAGATAGATTTGTACGATTCTTTAATAAGAATTGATGGTAAAGAACTTGTATTACCCACCAAGAATCCTTGTCCTGCTTGTATGAATTGTCCATTAGCAGCACCATTACTTGAAGTATGACTAGATGCATTATATGACACCCATGCACCTGTAGAACCAATTGTAGGATCCAAATAATAATACGAAGCTGCAATATTTGAAGCACTACTAAATACACTATCCCAAACAATAGGACAATTATAAGGGTTAGCAATATAAGTGTATCCATTTGAAGCCGAATTCAATCCATAAGCAGCTGAATTAAATGTAGCTCCTGTGACAGAATTTGTCACCCCCGTTGTACTATATGTAACATTACCATAAATTACATTTCCTGTTGAACGTAATGTAGTTGCATTATGCATGGCAAGTATATTTGGAGATGCAATTAAAACAACTCCCGTAGTATCCAAATCAAAACTTCTATCACCTCTTATCAAGGCACGATAGCTTTGGTAAGGATTAATAACAGATTTTGTATTAAATATAGTATCCCAACCTGCCTTGTAATAATAGAGAGAAGCATATCCTGTTTTTGAATGGTCGATACCAGATGTAGGATCTAGATAGTTAGTAGTATGTACTAAATCAGGAGACCCACCTGTGATGAACATTCCATATCCTGTAGTATAATGACCTGTATCCTGCCATGCATTATAAAAGGTATTTGTTGCACTATAAACCCCAGCAGCACAAATATCTCTGTAAGCGCGGTATCCCTTAGGAATATAGCGTTCTACAGTTACAGAGCCAGAAATACTACCTAAAACAGGAGCAATTACAGCACTATTAGTGATTGAAGTTGATTTAAGAGTAAGGTGACCTCCTGTAATGAATGTACCACTAGTGACCGTTAGCACACCAGTTACATCCAAAGCTTGAGATAAGGTAACACCGGATGAGTTATTGATAGTCAAGTTAGCACAAGAGCTAGGGAATCCTGCACCAATTGTTTGAGCACCATTTCCTTGGAATACATATGAAACAGCAGGAGAATATGTACGTGTTCCTGTAGCAATTCTGATGTTTCCACTAGTTATACTTGACTGAATAGGTCCAGAAGAAGAAGTAGAAGCTAAGTAAATAGTTGCACCTGCATTCACTGTAAACATTCCATTACCAGCTATATAAGAAGTACTTGAAGACTGTAGGAAATTAAGAGTCCCATTTATCACAGCAGCGCCACTTACAGAGAGAATAGTTGCAGATGAACCTCCTAATGATAAAATACCACCTGAGCTAATTGTTAGATTCACCATTGTATTGGTACTTCCTAAAACAGGTGAAGCACCAACTGTATTACTGACAACAAGATTACCATAATTAGCACTTGTAGTAATTGTTTGAGCTACAGATGCTCCATAATTAATAGTACTAGTAGCATTTAATGTTCCAAACGTTGGTATTGAAACATCTTGCAAAAGCAAAGTGTTAGTGCCAGATAAAGCAGCTGCAATATCAATAGTTGCAGCAATTGCTCTTCCACTTGAAACAGTTAGGGTTTTACCGGTAATAGTAGCATTACCCAATATGATTTTTGAACCTGAGCCACTTACAGTCCATGTACCTGCATTTGCAGCAGTTGAAACATCCGTTCTAATTTCGAATGAAGTACTGCCTTGAGTAAACACTGAAGCAGAAGTTGCTGCAACTTGTGATGCTGCATTTGAACCATTAGAAGCATACCAATTAGAAAAATTATCCAATGCCCCTGTACCACCATAATAATAATAGTTAGCAGCAGCTGTTGTCAATACCAAACTTTTAGTAGAAGTACCGGTTGCATTAGTAGCAGTAATTGTAATTGTAGTTGCACCTGAAGTAGTTGGTGTTCCTGTAATATATCCTGTAGAAGTATTGATAATTAATCCTGAAGGTAAACCAGTAGCACCATAACTTGTAGGATTGTTTGAGCTTGTAATATGATATGTAAATGGTTGCCCTACCGTACCTGTGGCAGTTAATGAACTATTAATTACTGGAGCAGTTGAAGCACCTACTGTATAAACATAAGTAGCCGTTCCTGTGGTAGTACCATTACTTGCGCCTATTACAACACTATAAACCCCTTGTGAAGTTGGAGTGCCAGAAATGACTCCTGTTGTGGTATTGAGTGTCATACCCGCTGGCAATCCTGTTGCACTATAAGACACAATGGGTCCATTACTAGCCGTAATGGTATAAGAATCAGCAGAACCAACACTTCCATTATCGGCTAAACTACTCGTAATGACAGGTGTAGCAGAATTTGAGGTTGTTCCAGCAACCACTACAGGGCCAACATACAAAGGATTATTACTTACAGTAGAAGCTGAATATCTCCACATAATCACCCTTACAATTAATGAATCGCCATTAGGAACTGAAACAGACAATGCAGTATCAGTAGTTGCGGTAGTATTTGAAATGATTGGCATTTTCAAGCTATACGTATTAATAGCAGTAGTATTTGAACTATTAGTAATTGTGGAAATTTTAGTAAAATTAGTACCATTAGTAGAATACCCTACTGAAAAGCCCATTGATGCTGTTCCACCTGTTTTGATAGGAACAGAAATATGACTAACAGTCAGGTTCTTTCCTGGATAAGGAGCAATCTTAAAATCAAGTGACCTTGTAGAAGCTGTAGGGCCAATACCAGTGAATGACGCATTTGCAGTATCATTAGCACCATCTGCAGCCCATCCTAGCCCATTTGCATTACCAGAAACTTTTATTGCACCTAATGAATCTTTTAAAGTAAAATAAACATTTGAAGGTGCTGCAGTAATAGTTGTATTCAGACTACCTGCAGTAACAGGTGCTGTGACATAAGAAGTCCAAGTAGCACTTGCATTAGAGATAGTGAATGTTTTAGTAGAAACAGAGGCACCTGTACCTGTATTTGTAACGCCTACTGTTGCAGTACCTGCACTAGCAATATCTCCTGATGAAACAGAGGCAGTCAATTGCGTAACACTAACGAAAGTAGTTGCACGAGTCGAACCATTCCATGTTATGGTAGAGATATCATTCAAGAAGTTTGTTCCATTTACTGTGATCGTAAATCCACCACTTCCTGCTGTTGCATAAGTAGGAGAAATTGAAGTTACTGTTGCTACATCAACAATGGTAATCACTAAAGTAGCAGCAGTACATGTACCACCACTATTAGTTGCAGTAATTGAAACATTGTATACACCTGAAGTTCCTATAGCAGGAGTACCTGTAATATCCCCTGTAGAGGTGTTGATACTTAAACCTGTTGGTAATCCAGTTGCACCATAACTTGTTGGAGAATTAGATGCGGCCACAGTATAAGTTGAAATAGCAGAACCTACCATTCCACTTAAGGTTAAAGTGCCGTTTGAAATAACAGGAACTGGAGCAGCAGCAATGGTAAATACCAAAGCAGCAGTACCAGTACCTGCTGCATTCGTAGCAGAAATCGTTACACTAAAAGGACTACCTGTAGCATCAGTCGGCGTACCAGTAATTTGACCATTTGAAGTATTCACAGAAAGACCTGCAGGCAATCCTGTTGCATTATAGCTTGTAGGAGATGAATTACCAGTAATGGTGTAAGTAGAAATCGGTGTCCCAACAATGCCACTTGCAGTTAAAGAACTAGTAATTGTAGGTGGTGCTACCGAAGTAGTGCCCGCAATCACAAGAGGACCCACATTTTCTGTTGTTGAACTAGAGGTCGTCGTAGTTTGACGCCACATGATAACTCTAACTTTCAAATTCTGACCTTGTGGCACTGAAATATTTGCACCACTAATATTTGTAATCGTGGACTTATTCGCACTTGCTAAAGTTACTTTAATACTAGTTGTATTGTTTGTTCCATTTGCAGTAGCAGTATAATTTCCCGCAGGAGTCGTATTAGAAGCTGAAGATAACTGCGTAAAAGTACCTCCGTTTACAGAGTATGCAATTGCATATCCCATTGCAGTAGATGTTCCGGGAATAGAAATTGGAACAGAGATATTATTGACTGTTAAATCATAACCTGCACCAGGTGATACAATATAATCTACATAACGTGTTTCTGCTAAGGTTCCTGTAGTTCCATCAAAAGCAGTAGACGTAGTTGTAGAGGTACCATCCTTATTCCAAATATAACCTAATGCATCAGCAGCATTGTAACGAGCATATCTCAACACATTATTGCCAGTAGCAACAGAATCCAAATTATGGCTAGAAATTGTTGCTGTTAATTTACTTGCATTTGTTACTGAACCCAAAGTCGTAGAGGCACCAAACACAGCATAGTCTGTATTCGTATTACTCAACGTTATAGATGCAGGTGAAGAAGCAATTGAAGTTGCATAATTGTAAGTTCCTGCATTAGTACTATCCCAAGTATAAGGCACTACAATCATTGTATATTGAGTAGCAGCACTTAATCCAGAGATAATTACACCTGAACCTGAGGGTGCTGTAGGTGCAAGACTATCTGCACCTACTCTAGCAAAACTAATACCTCCTGTAGGAGTCTGACTTGCAGGAGCAACACCATTTGTCAACCAAGAAGTTGAAGGCGCACTTGCCCCTGTAGTATAAACCACTAAATAACCTGCTTTAGTAGCACCTGTAGCAGGATAAGTTGCAGGGACTGCAACATTCACAGCCACACTTGTTTGAGCAGATTGCATTAAAGTTACATTAGAAGCAGCAGCAGTTGCCGGACTAGATATGGTATAGAATTGTACCGGAGAAGCAGAAAAATTCGTTCCTCCTGCATTCGAAACAAAAGCCCATGCATTATAAGCGGTTTGAGGGGTCAAAGCAGGAGAAGATGCTGTTTGAGAGAGAAGTGTACCAGTAGCAATTGAAGCATCTGGGTAATGAGTTGCTGCACTTGAAACACTTGCATGCCCTAAGCCTATTGCAACACCTCTTGCAGACAATACTGCACCACCACCGGCGGTTACGCCTGCATTACTAACTGTAATAGTTGTGGTAGTAGCTGTAATAGTACCATTTGTTGGCACAGCCAAAGTGGCCGTAGAAACAGATAATCCAGGGGAATAATTAAAACTTCCATCATAAGAATAAGCTATATAATTATAGGCAGTATTCGAAGTAAGGCTTGTATGGCTTGAAAGCCCCGCAGCAGCACCATAATATAAAATGGTACCACCTGCAAAAGAACCTGACAATCCAATCGAAGAAGGATCTGTTCCATTAGAAGGAGTTGTAAATGAATTGGAGGTACTATAAAGAACCAATATATTATTGGAACTACCATTTGCTGTAGCAGATAAGTTAATCTGAGTAGTAGTAGATGAACTTGAACTGAAAGTAGCGGGGTCATTAACAGTAATAACCGCTTTTGTTCCTAGCCCAAAATAATTGGTATTTCCTGAACTAATGGTAGAAATGGCATTAGAACCATTGATACTTTGACTGCTAACTGTTCCTCCAAGTGAAGCATAAGCACCTGCAGCAGTAATAGAAAAAGCAATTGCATCATAAGTACCTAATGCGCTTGCACTAGTTACATTTAGTGTAGCAGCACTGATATTTCCTGTAGATGCTGTAATACTCCATTGTGCACTTGCATTTAAGGCACTTAATGTGGCATTGAAAGTTCCTGAATTACTTGTAGCGTATTGAACTTTAGCAACAGTACCTGCAGCACTAGCTGTAGGCGCCACTAAAGAGAATGGATTATAACTAGCACCATTACCAACAGGGAAGGTATAAGTACTTACTGAAGCACCATTCGGTAAAGTCCAAGCAAGTGGACCATTTACAAAGGCAGAAGAACTACCACCGCTGATTGCTGAAGACGCCGTATTAGTAATCGTTAATAGATTTGAAGAAGTAGTGGAAAGAACACCATTTGAAAGTGTCAAAGTGCCGGATACTGAAACAGCACCTGCTAAAGAAACACCTGAACCATTATTAATAGTTAGATTATTGAAACTGAATGCAGGAATAGAAGAACCCGTAATAGTAACGGTAGAACCTGCTGTGGTATAAGTCAAGCCACCCGGAGTAAATGTTCCTCCAATCGTGATGGCACTTCCTAATATTGGAGTTCCTGTTCCACTAACAGTAAGATTATTGTACGTTCCTGCTATAATATTTTGCGAAGCACCGCTATAATTAATTGTGCCAGTCCATGTTCCACTTGCCGGAATTCCTGTAGATACACAAGCAGTATTAAGGGTACCTGTTCCAATATTAATTGTACCTGTAATAGGAGAAATACCCATTGTTAATGTGAATGTAGATAGATTCAAACTACCCGACACAGTAATATTTCTCGTAGCAGAGGCTGCAGAAGAGTAGTCGAAATTACCGTTCAGGGTATAACTTCCTGAAATTGTAATCGTGGTTTTACTAAAATTATTACCACTAGCAGTACTACTCATGTTTTTGCTAGTTCCATTCAATGTCAAGCCAAATGCATTTGTCGAACCAGAATTAATAATACCTCCAGTACCAGACAAATTCAAATCACCTGCAACAGTCAATGACCGCCCAGAAGTACCATTACTCATTGATAAAATACCTGTTCCAGATACAGTTAAACTTCCGCTAATAGAAAGGGTACTAATCGTGGTAGTGCCTGAAGTGATAGTTAGGTTATTTAAGGCTAATGCACTTGTACCAATTGAACTTGTTCCTTGAAGAACTACCGTACCTGTACCCGCAGTAAAAGTACCTGTTGCTGTAATATTGCCTGTAGAACAAGTAAGCGTTCCACCATTAGTCATATCCAATAAAGTACCTGTACTGATTGTTACAGATGCAGCATTCAATTTTCCTGAAGAACCACTATTATTAAAAGTAAGGGTGCCTCCTGTATTGATGGTAACAACACCAACTGTAACTGCACTTTGATCATTATTGACAGTTACTGCATTTACTATAGAAACTGTAGCACCACTAGTAGGCACAAATCCACCTATCCAAGTAGCACCATTATTCCAATCACCACCTGTAGTAGAAGTGTATGAAGATGCAACAGTAACAGTTCCAGTTACGGCAACATCCACTTCAGTAGCACCATCTGTAACATCTGTT
Organism: Chitinophagaceae bacterium; assembly: GCA_947379895.1. Classification (GTDB taxonomy): domain Bacteria; phylum Bacteroidota; class Bacteroidia; order Chitinophagales; family Chitinophagaceae; genus Parasediminibacterium. Next base: position 8,573 of record CANCPA010000036.1, read on the forward strand.
AATTGGATATTTCCACTTACCGAACTATTGCTTGCATTCGTTAACCCACTTGCTAATTTTACATAAACAGTCCCTCCTACTGAAGGCAATGTGATTGAACTTGTATAGGTACCCCCTGAAGTAGCACAAACCACAAAATTGGAAGAAGAAGGTGTTACAGTAATATTACTAGAAAGGCTTGATCCCGTAACTGCAATTGTGGTATATGTTTGACTTGCAGCAAAACCTTGAACATAAGTATTACTACCAGAAACGGCACCTGATGAAATTATTGGTGCTGTTGCACGAGTTACTGCTATCGTATAAGTTTGACTTGCGCCACTATTACTAACAACGACAGGAATACTATTGCTACCCACACTTAAACTTACAGAAGAAGGACTTCCACTCGTTGCAGCTACTCCATTTACTGTAACTGTTGCTACTCCTGTGGCAGATACAGTTGGAGTGATATTAATTGAAGTAGTAGCATTAGATACACTCGCCGTATAAGAAGTTGTTCCAGGGGCAAATGAAGGACTTAACGTTCCACTACTAATTGATAAAGCAGACAAGTTAGTATTAATAGCTGTCCATGTAGCCGTAAGAATTGTATTTGTAGTAATGCTAAATGCAGATGACTGTCCAGAAGTATAAGTATGTCCTGCACCATCAGACCAACCTGCAAAAGTATAGCCTGTCCTAGTTAAAGTATTTGTTGCGGCATTTACACTTGCTCCAGAAGAATAGGCTGTAGCATCTGTTGGCAATGTACCACCATCAGAACCACCCCCTGCATAAGTAACCGAATAAGTAGAACTTAAAGTCCATGTAGCAGTAAGCGTAGTATTAGAAGTAATGGTAAAGGCGCTTGCTTGACCTGAAGTATAGGTATGACCTGCACCGTCAGACCAACCAGAAAATGCATACCCTGTTTTAGTTAATGTATTTGTTGCAGCATTTACGCTTGCACCTGAAATATAATTGGTATTATCAGTTGGTAATGTACCCCCTGTAGAGCCACCACCTGCATAAGTAACCGTATAAGTTACGATTGCTTGATTAGCAGTAACCGCTGTAGTGTTGTATAGATAAGCTGCAGAGCCAGAATTAAGATATTCAAATGCTTGAACATAATAAGTATGTCCTGAAGATAAACCACTAATTGTAACAATTGATGCACCACTTGATGCACTTCCGTTAAATACACAATAATAACCAGAAGCGCCAAGTTGTGTACCACTACCTAAGGTTGTATTTGCTGTATAATTCGTTCCATTAGTAGGATTAGTAATTGCCCCAGAACCATCCTTTACAAATATTGCTACACTATTACCACCTCCACGAGTAAGACCAATTGTCATACCTGTAGCACTTAAACTACTAAATACGATATTAGAAGCTTGTGTTGCCGAAGTATAAGTAATAGTGATTTGACCTAAACCGCCATTACTACCAGAGGCGCCGGAACTACTTGTCGAATAGCCGCCTGCACCACCACCACCAGGTGAACCTGCAGCAGAAGGTGTGGCATTTGTTGTGTTTCCACTTGCACCTGCTCCACCACCTGATGTAGAGGACGCTCCAGCTTGTGCATAAGTACTAACAGCTGCTGATGCATTTCCGCCACCTGCGCCACCGCCACCGCCACCACCTGTAGCAGAAGCTCCAGCTGCACCATTACCGCCAGCACTACTTACAAGTGTATAGCTACCACCTGAAAATCCAGCATTTCCAGTAGTTGCACCTGTTCCTCCAGCTCCACTAGGAGTAGCAGTACTTCCGCCTGCACCAAAAGTACCACCGGCTGCAGTGATTGCAGTACCACCAATCGTTATAGTAGTACTACCACCAGCAACTCCATTAGCAGGACTAGATTTAGTACCGCCAGTTCCAGCAGAACCAATAGCATAAGTATAAGCAGTAGTTGGTGTAACAGTAATAGGATAGTTTTTTACATAGGCACCTCCAGCACCACCGCCACCGGCTCTACTTGCATTTGAAGTACCGCCACCGCCGCCACCACCGCCACCCCAAGCTTCCACTTGAATGGAAGTAATACCGGTAGGACAAGTCCATGAAGTTCCTGATGTAAGATTTTGTGTAATCTGAGCCCAACTGTTTGAGAACAACATAAGAGCGAGAATCGTGAATAAAGTACTTAAATTAAATACCTTTTTTGACAATTGATTCCAAATTTGCAATCGTTTCATTGTAGTAAAATTTAACATTTAAAAGTTGTTTTGAGTACCAATTATTATGATGAAAATATGTTCTTGCTTAGGCAACGTTTGAAAGTCGAATTATATCTAAGATTTAAAACAACTAAGCAGCACTCAGTTTATTACTCAGGGCTATTGCAAGAAAATAAACTAATCCGTTTCACATCCATTTAAAATCAAGGCGAAATTTGACAAGGGACAAGCCAATTTAAATATCATGACAAACAAAAAAGTTTTTATTTAGAAAAATCGAGAAGTGTATCATTTCTATCAGAGAGAAATCAATCTACTTAAATTTGAATAATTTTGAAATCCTTTCCTTTTTAACCTCAAATTCATCCAGAATTATTTATCAAAATATTATTTTTCATTCTTTTATTACAATCGTTGTGTCGGCAGAAATGATAGTCTTTGTATAAAGACAAAATATATTATGATTACCCTTAGCTGTATAGAAAATATTTTTAATCGATTCTCAAAATAGATTGTTAAGTGCATTGTGAAACTCAGACAAAGGCATCACTAAAAAGTGATCCCTTTTTTAATTAGCAACATTAAATCCAGAATACACAATAGGACTAATTTTGAAATATTATTTAAAAAGAAAATCAGTCCTGCTACCTTTTTTTTGTTGAAAGGAAGAAGAAACTTAATAACGCAAAATAGCTACGTCGGATTTGAGTATAAAGTCTTAAAAAATAAACTTGAATGGAGTAATTATAAACTCAACGTAAATGAGCAATAAGAAGTGATTAAAGCGTGCAAAGGATATGGCATATTAATAAAAAAACGGTTGACTTCCTTGTACAAAGAAATCAACCGTAAAATTAAACGCTATTAAAATTTAAAACTATCCCAAAGTGACTACTTGACAGCCTTCGGTTCAACAATTTTGAATACACGAGCTATGTTAAAGCCAAAATGTATGCCTCTAGTAGAATTCCAGCTATCTTTTGTCTCTTCAATGAAACTCCTATCATCCATACCTGTTGAATTGGTAAAATGAAATTGAAAAACGTGACCACCTGTCTCAATATCAAACCCTAGAGAAAAAGAATTAGTGGTTCCTTCTTTCTTGGTAATTTGAGGATAATATTCGGCGGTAAGATTCACACGTTTTGTTAATCGCAACCTTCCCCCAAAACCAACTGAAAAATAATCATTTGGCAAAGTTGATTTAGCAACTGAATTATAGTGAACAATTGTTGGCACAACTTGTAAAGAGACATAATCATTGAATTTACGAGCAATCAAAATTTGACCTGAATAATTAAAGCGATCTGTAGAATTATTTTCTACAGGATTTGTTACTTTCTGACCATTCCAAATTGCACCGCCTGAAAGGCTTACAGAAATAGGCATATTTACTTTTCCTGTTGACTGACGAAGCAATCTCCATTTTGCAAAGCCATCAAACAAACCACCATTAGTTCTGCCGACCCCAACCATCAAGCCGTTAGTAATACCATAATCTAAGCCAATACGCATTGTTGCAGCATCAAGCCCCCACAATCCATAGGAACCCTGACTTAATGTTCCGAATCTGTGTGAGACTTTTACATCTAAAATACCTTCACCTACATTTTCAATAGATTGACCATTCACCATTCTAGTGGTCTTGAATGTAGCAGTTATATAGTCTGTCTGACTGAGTTTATCCTTTTTATCTTGTTCATCCTGACTCTTGAATAAGTCAACATCTTGTGCTATAGCCAACTTTGCAGATGTAGCCAAAACAACAAGAAGAGTAAAAAGCTTTTGTTTGAATACCATTTTATAAAAATTAAAATTAAGAATAAGCAGATTAAAATGATTTAATAGATGATTATTCATATTTACAATGAAGAATAGCCTTAGCCTCTGCGGAAATCTGTGTGCCAATATAACTTCCGCGTATGAAATCGTTTAACGGAACATTGAAATTTGCTTTAATCTGTAACTTACCACCTTCAACTATTGCAGTACCATTAAATGTCATTTCCTTAGTTCTACCGTCAATTGTCAAATTTCCCTTTGCAGTAACAGGGTAAGATCCATCTTTTGTAAAATTAACAGTGGATACATTTGTAATGTATCCTTTAAAATCTGCTTTAGGAAATTTAGAGCTTTCCATATAGTTTTCATTAAAATGATCTTCCATCAAAGCATTAGGAAATTTGAAACTTTTAATTAAAACGCTGACAACAATTTGTCCTGTTTTATCCACCAACTTACTATCCACCTGATTGTTAACTGCTTTAATTGCTTCGGCACAAGTTCCTGTAGCATCGAAAGTAATCTGACCTGTTTTAGTTGAATAAACTTTTTGTGACATTGCGCTTGTTGCAAACAAGGCTGAAATACTTAATACTAAAAATGCTTTTTTCATGTGTTTGAGTTATTTTATTTAATTAATTTTTATACCCTTGATTCACCCAAGCGGCTATTTTATTTATATTACAATCACTAATTTTTGCGCCACCAATTGGCATAGGCTGATAATTTGCAGAACAGGCAGAACAAGTTGCATCTTGTCTAACTGATGGCAATAATTCTCCTTTAACTGCTGAGGCCTTAGCAGCTGCATAATTATCTAATGCTATCCCTCCACCTGAACCTGCGGAACCGGCATGGCAATTCAAACAATTATTATTTGATAAAATGGAGGCGATTGAGCTGTAAGTGACACTAGTTGTATCACAACTTACAAATGCAGCATTAGGATTAATTACATCCGCTTTGTCATAATAGCAACCTACTAGTACAATGCCCATTATGATTGACAATACTATTTTCTTCATATTTCTTTGTTTTGAGTCATGTATTAAATTTCAATATTGATTTAAAATACATTTTAAGATTGATAATTAAAATGTGGCTATATTATAAGTAGGGGAAACGCAACCGTCAGCATCTTTTACTACTATTTGATAAGATTTCAACAAACAATTAGAAGAATCTATAGGTAGCTTTTGCCAAGACTTTCCTCCATCGAAACTTACGGTGTAAGGTGGTTTTCTATTATCAGCCTTAATGTAAGACTTACTCGAATCAATATAGATTTCACCGCCTGTCCAAGGCTTTGTTGTTGTATCAAGTGGCATTAATACCAACTGATCGGCTGTGGTGTCGATAGTAATATTTTTACCTAAACACTTATCTAATACTCCTGCATCATGTTTGCATGACGGCATCAATCCAATTGCAAGTAGAAGCAGCGCACTTAAGACGCTTCTATTTTTTGTTGTTATCATTTTCTAAATAATTTTTTATGGCAAATAAACCTCTTTAAAACATCCATTAAATAAATTACAAATGGATGGAATGTGCAATAAAAATAATTGATTTAATAAAACCATTTAGTTTCATTTTCATCCTTTAAAACCAAATATCACATAAGAAACAGACCAATATATTTGACAACAGACTTTAGTTGTCAAATATATTGCCAGTTATATGCTTGACTTAACCCTTTATTTTATTGTACAATTAAAGGAAGTTTTTGAACTATTGAATTATCAACAAAAACAGTCAAATAATATGTACCTGTATTTAAATGTTGACCAACAGGAAGTGAAAGTGCATTTGCCCCTTCAGAAACAGATAAATTTGATGCAATAACTTTCTTTCCTGTAGAATTATACAACTGGAATGTAACACTAGTGGCCTTAATACTTTGATAAGTAAACCTTATATCCTGACCTGCACGAAGTGGATTTGGATATAGATTTGTAATAAAGTTCTTAGATGTTTTAATATTTATTGTTTGAATATATGAATAGTTAAATTGACCACTCTTATCAACTGCTTTCAAACGAAAATAAACTGTACCTGACAATGAGGAAACGTTATTTGAAAAAGAATAAGGCATTAGAGATTTAGTTGTACCAGATGCAGCAACCTTTCCTACTACATTAAATAATCTTCCATCTAGACTTCTTTCTATTTCAAAATGATCAGTATTAACTTCAGTAGCTGTAGCCCAACTGATTGAAGCCAAACCCGATACTGTAGAAACTGAGAATGAAGCAAGAGTAACAGGGGTAGTTGTTGGTAAAACAGTTAGAACAATGGGGGTAGCTAGCATGGTATAATCCTTTGTATTTGCGGCACCATTACCGTCGGCCGCATTAGCAGCATAATAGAAGGTATCAAGCCCTGGAGTATTAGGAGCTGTCCATTTCATTTTATCAAAAGTATATGAAGGTGAAGCTTTGGTAGCAGTGTAAGAAGGAGGTGTTGCACCATGATGAATTTCTGCACCTGTCAACCCATTTGCAGCCCAATTAGTATCAACTTCACAATTTGCATTTGTTGTTGTAAAAATTCCGTCTGTTGAGAATATATCGAAACCCCATTTTTTTGCTGTAGGTGTTGAAGCTACGTTAGAGATTACCAATGTTAGGTTGTAAGTTTGTCCTGCAGTCACTTGATTGTTTGCAGGTAAACCACTTAATACTCCTGTAACATTAGCTGACACTTTTGTACCATGACAACCATTTGCACAACCTGTAATAGCATAACTTGACCCTGGACCACCTGATGCACCATTAGCACCAATATCGTTACCGACTGAATTCGTTACACGAGATAGACTATGCACTTTTTTAGGGGCATTAATTGAGGATACTAAGACAACTAGTAAAATAGCTGTACCAAAAGAGAATAAAAATTTACGCATAACTAAAATTTGATGGTTAAAAAGAAAATATTAAAGGTTAAAAAGAAATACATGTTAGGTAAATACAAATAAAAAAAGAATTCTTCAACAAAAAAATAATTTTCCAAATTAAAACTTTCTTTTCATTAAACCCAAACCTTCAGCAAATCGTCTAAAAATTTCTACACAAAATATTTACCAATATCGGCAAAGATGCCAAAAATTTCCGCAACGTTGCCTAAGAATAAAACATTTTAAAAAAAAAGCCATTTTTTAATTAAAAACAAACCTTTTTAGCTTAATATTTCTTAATTAACTATAAGTATAAAAGACAGAATTTTATTCATTTACCCTTAGCCAAATAAATAAAACATTTTCCTATTTAGTAAGATTTTCGATTATTATACCATTAGAAATAAGCGAGGGCTAATGCCATGCATCAACCCTCGCTTATTTCTTTTATTCTTGATTAACTACTTTACAAACTTAGTTGCAACATTTTCACCCTTATTTTCAAATATTAAAATATAATTGCCTTTTGATAAATGACTAACATCAACGCTTGTTTGAATAGCAGATTTAGCAACTGAATAATGTGCAATAGCTTTACCATCCTCAGTACTAATTTTAATAATTGCCCCATCTTCTGCTTTAGTATGTGACAGAGTTAAGCTATTGAGAACAGGATTAGGATAAATTGATAATAATTTGTCGCTAGCCTTCTTCGAAATACTGATTACATTGCTGTAGCTACTTTTCTCGTCAATACCATTAATTTTTAATCGATAATATGAAGTGCCTATAGGAAGTGCATCATTTATACTATAACTGGATGACCTAGAACTATTTACTTCCGAAGAATTAATTGTTATAAAACTAAGGGCATCTGTACTTTTTTGTAATTCATAATTGACAATTTTTAATTCATTTTCAGCATGCCAAGAAATCTTTGCTGAACCGGATAATAATGAGGCAGAGAAACCTGAAATAGTTACAGGTAATGGAAAAATGGAATGATAACTAACAGTTACACTATCATAACTAAGTAAGCAGGCGTTTGTAGAATTTCCCCCAACATACGTTTTTGCAGCATTTGCTGGCACATAAGCAGAATCGCCAGGACCGAAAACAGGTGTAATAAAGAATTTAAAATTGGGATTATTTTCCACTTCTGCTATTCCTGAGAAATCAAGGGTAAATCGACCGAAATAAGTCTTTGTTGAGTTTCCTGAATCTGAAAGTATGTTATTAACCGTATCAATTTGGAAGTTACCTCCCGAAGTGACATTATCAATAACAGCATTAGAACTATTCACTTTAAATGTATTCCACGTCGTTCCATCGGTAGTATATTTTACTCGATGAAAACGGGATGCGGCACTATTATTTTTAAAATAATAACTAACTATTATGCCATAATTTCCAATAGTACTAGTTGAAAATACCGTTCCTGTACTTCCACTCGAGTCATTAGTTAATGGATAATTTGTGGTACTTAGTCTATATGTACCAGTTTTTACACCGCCTGACCATTTTGCAGCGGAACCTCCGTAGACATTACCAACAAATGCAAGTGTTCCTTTACCAACCGATGCTTGAGTAAAAGTGGCCGTATCAGCTACAGACCAATACCATTGTGTCAAAACAGATTGTCCTTTAGATATCATAACAATGAAGGACAACATTAAGATGGCAGCTATTTTTTTCATATTAATTAAGGCATTAAATTGTAGAAATTAGAAGGGCATTGTCATATTACAATGCCCTTTTATTAATTAAAAGCGTACTTACTTCACTATTTTTATCATTGTTTTGTTTCCATTATTTTCCAAAGTAAGCATGTAAATACCTTTAGCTAGTCTGGAATAATCAAGAAAGGTTTTTGTTGAACCTTGTTTCAATAGATAGGTCGAAAGTATTTTTCCTTCAATAGAGGTAATTGTCAAAGTTGCCCCTTTTGCTGCAATATTATGAGAAACAACAGTGCTAGACCCTACAGGATTTGGATAAACACTCAAAGATAAAGAAGCCTTTGTATTAACAACCGCCACATTACTGTAGGAACTACTTCCATTGTAGTCTACGACTTTAAGTCTGTAATAAACTACACCCTCTAGTGAATTATTATCAGTATAAGAATAAGAACCGATACCGGCTGATGAAATAGAAGCAACTAGAGAATAGGCTAATCCATCCACACTCCTTTCGATGTCAAAAGACTTTACATTTACCTCATTAGCGACAGTCCATGAAAGCAGGGTAGCATTGTTGCTTGAAGAAGCCGTCAAAGGTGCACTTAGATTTACAGGAAGTGTGAAAGAAGATTCAACATACGCAACTCCTCTAAATTGAGTATTTGCAACTGCTGTATCGATTATAATTGCAGAATCGGATAAAACGGGACTATTGTAGCCTGAATTATCAACAGCAGCAAATAGTTTTGATGCAGAAGTAGCGAACAAATTAACCGTGTTTCCATTTACAAATCCAGTGATACCTAATGTACCTTTTTTAGTAGGGATTGTACCATTATAAGCCCAAACCCCACTTACTAAAGAATACTTTTGAATGCCTCTAACTGCATGAACGGTATCACTACCATTATCTGCAATATATAATACCGTATTACCATTAACTGTTAAAAAGACAAATTGCTGAGTAGTTGTTGCAACAGATGTTCCGTTATAAACAGTATCGACACCTGGAACAGCAACAAAAGTAGCCTTTGCAGTAGGTAGCCCCGTACCAACAGCACCGATGCTTACTTTAGACTTTCCGGAACCTAAAGAAGCTGCAGATTCATACAATTGCCCATTATTAATAACGACTGCACGAGGAGCACTTGGTGTACTTAAAATAGAAATAGATGTGGTATCTCCTAAATTAGGAGCGTATCGAACACCACCAGCACCTCCACATATATAAAAACTTTTTCCATCTACAGAAGTGGCGCATCGAGGGTTACTTCCTGTTGAAAATCCTGGAAGAGCAGTTGATGTGTTAATAACTCCATCGGCATTGACAGTTGCTACTATACGTGCAATTGTTCTTGATGCAGTACTACTGATAGCTGTTGTACCTACCGGTGCCTGGTAACCAGTAAATACTATATAATTTCCATCAACAGAGCGACTTAACAAACCTTCGGAAGAACCTGTTCCTGATGCAGAAAAAATATGATTACCATTAGAAAGAGCTGTAGAATCAGTTGGCATACTCAATGACTTTACAACGGGTGCTATTCCTGAAGTACTCAAAGAATGTACGTCTAAAAATACAGGTGCACTTGCAGTTGTCAGGGCAGTTGTACCATCTCCAACCCGATAAATAATTAAGTTTCCTGCAGATGGGGCAGGAAGATTTTGAGCTTTTAATCCAATAATGGAACAAGCAATAGTAGCAAACAATGTAAATGTCTTTTTCATACAGTTTTTTAAATAATGATTTAAGCAATGATTAAGTAGAAAATTTACTCAAAGTATATAGACATTTTTTTACCTTATTACCCTTAGTCTTATAAAAAAGGAGTGCTTTTTGAGTATTAAGTTATACTTCTTAAGTTTTAGGTTACAGGTTTTGCTAATTGGCTGTAGGAATAGAAGGCAATATTTATACTTGATACTGAATGCTAGATTATTGTGTTATATGTTTATGTTAGTAAGTAAAGCAGGACATAATGGTTTGTTATCGCATTTTTAGGGAAATGAGTGTATTTTAACGCTACCGGTTATTTACAAAGGGCGAAGTGGATTTGTTTAAGTGTTATCGGATTAAGTTCTTTGGGCATATTTGATAAAAAAGGAGTGTTAGATGTACACTAATTTCAAGTTAATCAATAAAATATAGTGTCAGACAAATTGAAGATTATGTCTGATACAAGAGAGATAATTTAGAAAACAATGAATTTTCTGCATCATGCAAGCCCGTTATTGTTTGATACATTTAAATTTATGTCTGACATAAGTGAGTTAATATAGGATACAATGATGTTTATGTATCATGCAAGCTTGGTAATACTTGATACATTTAAGTTTATGTCTGACACAAACGAAACCATATATAAGACTTCGAAGTTCTTTAATGATACAAGCCTGTTTATGTATGAGACAAGCGAGTTTATACCTATGACACTGAAGAAATCATTTGCAATACAAATATTTAAATCCAAAGAGACTACTAAATAATAAAACACGAATCAGATGTAATGGGTGCATAAAAATTATTAATATTTAGAGTTTCGTGGAGACAATAAACATAGGGGGATTGCTTCAAAGAGTGTAAACAAGCAACGAAAAACTTTGATGAACCCTGAGCAGCTGATTAGTTCTGATTGCGAATAATGAGGTTGCATGTTAAGTGTTTCAAGCTGTAGGTTTCGATTCTTGTTTGAAGTAACTATCCCATTAGACTTCTTTTATACCGAAAATTTGCCTTTTGTAAAGATATTTTCCCTATTCTCTAATAATACACTTAATTCTTTACTCCTCCCTCTATTTTTGTGTGAACAACTAAGAATTATGAGAATACCCTTAATTATTGCCTTTTCACTTTTATTATCCCATCTTTTTGCTCAAAAAGATAGTTCGCATAAAGCAACTATTCATAAGGAAATGAATGCAACAAGAGCAACAAAAAGGATTTTTATTGATGGAGACCTGACAGATGAGGATTGGAAAAATGCGCCTGTGGCGGATCATTTTGTTCAGAGGCAACCTGTTTTTGGGAAACCTGAACGCTATGAAAACAGAACAGAAATTAAACTTCTTTACGATGACAATGCGATCTATATTGGTGGCTATTGCCATGAAAGCTCTGTTGATAGCATTTCGAGTGAATTAGTAGGAAGGGATATGATTGGCGCAAACGACTTTGTGGGCGTTCTGTTTGATACTTATAATGACAAGATTAATGGTTTTGGCTATTACGTTACGCCTTTAGGTGAACAATATGATGCTAAATATTCTTCGACAGGAGAAGATGGAAGTTGGAATAGTGTGTATAGGTCGGGAGCTAAAATTGTAAAAGACGGGTGGACTTTTGAAATGAAAATACCCTATTCTGCCATTCGATTTAGCAATGCTAAAACTCAAACATGGGGAATGAATGTGTTTAGACGTAGAAAAAAGGCTGGTGAGAACCTGACCTGGAATCCGATAGACCAAACAAATTATTCGTTCTTTGCACAATTTGGCTTATGGAAAGACATCAGCAATATTAAGCTGCCGATTCGGTTGTCGTTTTCACCATATTTATCTTCTGATATCACTAACTATCCTTATGACTTACCGAATGTAAAGAATACAACAAGTTCTTTTAATGGAGGTATGGATGTAAAATATGGCATTAATCAGGCATTTACGATGGATATGACGTTAGTACCGGACTTTGGACAAGTGCAAAGCGATAATCAGGTACTTAACCTGACTCCTTTTGAAGTAAAATTTAATGAGAACCGTACGTTTTTTACAGAGGGAACAGAACTATTTTCAAAAGGGAATATATTCTACAGCAGAAGGATTGGTGGCAAGCCGATACATCATGACGATGTAGCATACAACTTAAACCCTGGTGACAGTATTATTAAGAACCCTACTGAAAGTAAATTAATCAATGCAACAAAAGTGAGTGGCAGGACTTCAAGTGGATTGGGTATCGGTGTATTTAACGCAGTTACTGAAGCACAATATGCATTAATTCAAGATGCAAATCATCATCAATATTCAGTTCAAACTAATCCATTAACTAATTATAATATTCTCGTCTTTGATCAAACATTTAAGAATAACTCTAGTGTTTCTGTAATTAATACTAATGTTTCGAGAAATAGTAGAGATTACAATGCGAATGTGTCTGCATTGCTTTGGGATTTATATGATAAGAATGTAAAATGGAACTTTTTTGGTAAGGGGGCAACAAGTCAATTATTTGGTTATACCACTGACCGTAAAACGTTGGGGGGCTATACTTATAATATAAATTTTGCGAAAGTAAGTGGCAATTTCAACTTTACATTAACTCAAGACTTGGCTGACGAAAAATACACGCATCAAGATATGGGCTATTATACAAATAACAATTACATTGACCATACACTTTACTTAGGTTATAAAATATTGAAACCTCATTCATTTTATAATAGCTTATACTTTAATAGTTCAACTGTTTATTCTCAACGCTTTACTCCTAGAAGCTATCAAAGTATAACCTTCAATAATAATGTAAATGGGCAATTAAAGAATCTGGGATCCTATTATTTTGAACTTGATGTTAATGCTGCACAAGACGACTTTTATGAACCGAGGAGAGAAGGTTATATTTTTAAAAGACCGGGTAGCTGGTTAGCAGGTGCATATTTTAGTTCGAATAGTGCCAAGAAGTTGTCGGGAAGTTTTGGTTTTTTCCATCGCTTTTTCCATACTAATTCCTCGACTTCTGAAGAGTTAGATTTGGGAGGACAATATCGTTTCAGTAAAGAATTTTCTATTAATTTAAATACAACGATTAATCCTAGTAATAATAATCTGGGATATGTTACTAATGTGAATGACAGTGTAATAATTGCTTTAAGAAGGATACGAAATGTAGAAAACATATTGAATGCCAAATATAATTTCACCAATAAAATGGGTATCAGTCTTAGAGTAAGGCATTATTGGAGTAAACTTGAAACAAAACAATTGATGAATCTCGAAAGAGATGGTACACTCACAAAGATTAGTGGCATTAGCTCGAATCCAAATAACAATGTTGACTTTTTTAATGTTGACATGACATATAATTGGCAATTTGCTTTAGGTAGTTATTTTACAATTACCTGGAAAAATGCAATTAGTACACAGGATGAAAATGTGTACACTGATTATTATAAAAACATAAATAACACTTTACTTCATAGTAATCAGTTGAACACCATCTCATTTAAGATCATTTACTTTTTGGATTATTTGGATATAAAGAAACATAAATAAGTACCGAGAGATGAGTTTTTGAACCAATGACTTTGAGTTGACAAACAAATTGGTAGTACGTTTTAAGTTTTGAGTGAGATCTTTTGCATTTAAAATTGTATTCAAGTGCAAATTGGCTCACTTCATTTACTGATGCAAATTGAACTTAAAACGTACTACCTAATACTTTAAAATCTCAATAAGTTAATCCAGCCCCTTATAACTAAACCAATCGAAGTCGACGTAGTTATTAGACTGCTGCTTTTTACTTGTTGCATATAAACCAATAAATGCACCCGTGAAACCTCCCGAATTTGTACGACTTAAGGTTCGTCCATCAACTTTATCGGCTATTAGTTTCCAGTTGACATTATCGCTTGAAATTTTAAATCCATAGTCTTGTCCTTTAGCAAAAACGCCAAGCACCACAGTATTACCGGTGTACTTCACTGAAGCCAAAATACTATCTATGCCATCAAGACGCCGTGTAACCTTAATATATCCAATTCCACTAATCAGTAATTTTTCGAACCTGAAATGAAAGTCCTTATTCATAAACAAGACCATCCCGGCTGATTCTGAATCATTCTTAGGGACAAATGTCATATTTAAAGAGGCACTAAAACTTGTATCCTGTTGTCTTCTACCAATAAATGCGGGAGATACCAAGTCGGTAATCACTTCAGGCAAAAGATGCATTCTTAGGAACCCTTTTCTTTCCGTCAAAGACCAAAAGCTTTTACGAGGCGTTCGCAGAAAGTTCCAATCATAAGAAAGTGTATCTGCGTTAAAATCATCTTTTTCTGGAGTTGCTTTAAATGGAGAAAAACCAAGCTCTGTTTGTGGATATTTGAAAAGCACCCTCCCTTCATTTGGACAAACGACAGGCCAACCATCTTCCCAAATAACAGGGGCAATAAAAGTTTCTCGGCCAAGATTATAATGAAAACCTCCGTAGGGTCGAACAGCTAAAAGGACCATCCACCATTTACCTTTTTGTGTTTCGAATAAATCTGCATGACCTGTACAAGCAATAGGAAAATTACGTCCTAGATTTCTGTGTGTTAGAATTGGATTCTTTCGGTTAGCCTCATAAGGTCCTGTGATGTTTTTACTTCTAAAAACAGTCACCGCATGATTGTCGCCAGTGCCACCCTCTGCAATCATTAAATAATAAAACCCTCCCTTTTTGTAAATGTGAGGCGATTCGGCATTTGCAGCATTTACCATTGCCCCCCCAACCAATATGATTGACTTCTCTCCTACTAACTTTTGGGTTTTCAAATCCAATTCTTGTACCCATATATGTCGCCTTTTAGAGTCAGGCGTATTATCTACGGGTCTTCCATTTCCTGTATAATAAGCTTTTCCATCATTATCAAAAAATAGAGATGGATCGATACCGGGGGCATCTTTAATCCAAACTGGATTTGACCACGGCCCCGCTGGATTTGTAGCATAAACATAATAATTGCCTCCTTTTGGCATACCTATCAATGTATTAATTACATAAAAAGTGTCGTTGTGATAACGAATTGTAGGCGCATATACACCGCCTGAAACACGAACACTATCAAGGTTTAACTGCTCGGGTCTATTCAAAACATAACCGATTTGTTCCCAATTTGCTAAGTCCTTACTGTGAAAAATAGGTATACCTGGAAAGTATTCGAAAGATGAATTCACGATATAATAATCATCTTTAACTCTGCAAATAGAGGGGTCGGGATAAAACCCTTTAAGAATGGGGTTTGTTATAAAATGTTCCGTTTTAAAACTGTCTTTATTCGACTTTGTTTGTTGTGCCGAAATGTTTAAAAACAGCATAGTTCCTAATAAAGTAGTCAGAAAAAATTTCATAATAGCAAGTTTTGAGTTGTAGGTTGTAAGTATTAAGTTGTACGTTATAAGTATTAAGTTGTATGTTATAAGTATTAAGTTGTACGTTTTAAGTTGTACGTTATAAGTATTAAGTTGTACGTTATGAATTATTTAAACAATAAAAAAAAGGTTTAGAGGCTGTAATCAAAATAATTTTCTGCTTATTTATATTTGATAACTAATACGCAAAAATGTATTTAATAAACTATTACAATACTGCTGTTGATTATTTTGAATTGTATTAGTTTAACGATATGCTCGTATTTATTTTCGGAAACGTTACCAAATTGATATTTTTGGTAGGAAATTAAAACAGAACACCCTTTCAAAAGATGCAAAAAGTTGATTTCAATATAATAGATAAATTTCTTGCCTTTCCCAACATAAGAATTAGATGTAGCTCTAGTTTTGAGAAAATAAGTATTTTAATATATACCTGATGCAAATAAAAAGATATCCTGCAATGTTCCCTATAACAAAATGTAATTGGAAAGACTTTGTTTGGGTAAAAGAAATAACTATTGATTTACTTTAATCATTCATTTATGAAGCAATTATGATTGACTTGGAAAAATCAAAACAAATGTACAATAAGTAAAAGTCCAAAATTTAATCTATAAAACTAGATAGAAGACAACCCTATTCTTTCACAAACATTGACTCAATTATCTACTAATACTCAATCCAATTAACTTCGCGGCAATCATGGAAATTATATATTCATTAGCAACAATTGAGGATGTAGTAACACAAGTATGGGAAATAGGAAAGAATAAAAAAGTGTGGGCATTTTATGCAAAAATGGGTAGTGGAAAAACGACTTTCATTCATGCATTATGCAAATTGTTACAAGTCGAGGATTCAGTGAGTAGTCCTACTTATGCAATCATTAATGAGTATAATAGCCTTATAGAGGGCAAGATTTATCATTCGGATTGGTACCGACTAAAAGATGAGGAAGATGCTATTAATGCAGGTGTTGAAGATATGTTATATTCAGGAAATCTTTGTTTGGTGGAATGGCCTGAAAAAGCACAAGGTCTTATGGATAATCAGACTTTTAAGATATATATTGAGGTAATTGATGAGCAAACAAGGCGACTGTATTTTTAATACAGATTACGGAATAGGATACTATTACAATTCACAACAACTTCAAACACGGCTTTTACTTGATTCTTTTACTTCAACGTAATTTATTATGTCTTCAGCAAAACAATCTATATAAAAACTTGTCTTTTTTGTATTTCTGAATTTCATAACGTGTCTATTACGTAATCTTGGTTTAATGTACAATTTTTAGTGCTCTCACAATTTCAGCTTTCCCTTTTGGCCCGGGATGTTTTTCTACATAAAACCCAGCAGCTTTCATTGCTCTTCTTACATCGCCTTTACTTGAATAAGTCATTAATACTCCGTAATTATTCAAATGCTTGAACATCTTAGCAAATACATCCGGTGTCCATAGTTCGGGTTGAACGGTGGGTGCAAAAGCATCAAAATAAATAACATCAAATGAAGAATTGAATTGAAGAGTCAATAGAGACTGACAGGTTTTATGAATTGTAAAATATTCATTTATCACAACTTCTTTTTCCCATTCTGCTTGATGAAGCATCAAATTAAGCTGATCTGTATTCAATAAATCATCAAAACAAAGTTTATTTGCTTCCTCTATACTTAAAGGATATTTCTCGACTGTAAAATAATTAATCCTTTTTTTAATTTTGGTAGCTTTCTGCAACGTCAATAAAGCATTAAGACCTGTACCAAATCCCATTTCAAATACATTGATGTTATCTTTAACAGAAGACGCAATTGCATAATCCAAACCCCGTTCTATGTATATATGCTTACTCTCCTGCAAGGCTCCGTGTGTACTATGATAACTCACTTTCAAATCAGGAACTATCATAGTATTGCTTCCATCTAATGTCATTTGAATTTCCCTATTCATAAGACCTAAGTTATAAGTATTACATTCTAATGCGAATCAAGGGTTGAAAGTACCGTTAGGTACTAAATATTTGTAGTAAAACATTAAAATGAATGCTTGAAGTGCCGTAGGTACGACATAATTTGCGTTTGAAACTATAAAAAGTGTTTCTTTTGAGCATTTTAAAATGATATGTCGTTCCTACGGGACTTTAGGCAATTAGTATTCACCTGTTTCCTACCGATATTTCGTGCCTACGGCACTTATCCAAGCGTATTTCAACCCTTGATTCGCATTAATAATGAATGCTGTTTACACTTCTTAATGGTTGCAATACAAGTTTAAACTTAGTTGTTCCTAAAATAGTTGACTACCCTATTTTAACTAAACTTCATTTGTAAAATTTTTCACTAACTAGTGTCCTGATAATTTAAAATATTTTCATTTCTCATTACAAGCAAACTATTCCTTGCTGAGATTTCATCCCTCTTAAAAGAATATCTATATTCTTAAAAATAAGTACTATGTACGGTAAAATAAATACCAAGATCGCAAAATAAAATACCATGGCCGCAAAATAAAATACTATGGCCGCAAAAAAAGATCCTATAACCGCAAAATTCTATCCCATGGCCGCTATATTCTATCTAATATTCGCTATTTTCTATCCTATATTCGCAGTTTTCCAGAAGAAATTGCCGATAGTAGAACAATTTAACTGTCCAATGAATTTTTAGATTGAAAAAAGAGACAAAAATGAAGAGAATTGAAAAATAAAGGTGGTAATGAAGTATTCGAAATTGACTTTTTGAAATGCAACTTGAAATCAAAAGAAATATTCCTGCAAAAACAAGCATTCATTACAATAATAGTCTGATTTCAATCAGAAATTTACTAATCAACCCCTTTAAAAAGCAATCACACCGATTAATACTTGATATTTGCAGTTCAAATTCTTTTAAACATACTTTTGTTGGATAACATAAAAAATTAATCATGTCAACAGTACAAACTTCTTTATTTAATCATCACAATCCTGCTATTATTCGTATTTGGCATTGGCTTACTGTACTTTTCTTTTTTGCCTCAATTAGTACCGTCCTACTCCATTCCACACTATTTGAAACAAGGGATAATATTGGAATGGTGCAAGAACAAGTTGCAGAAAAAGGGGGAACGATTAATGCCGAACAGGCTAAGGCTGTGGCACATGAATTCAGTGATAAATTATGGATGGCACATAAATTTATTGGCTTTGGTATCGTCTTTCTATTCTTATGGCGGATTGTTGCAGAAGTTGTGGTCTCTAAAGAAAGTAAGTTAAGTAGCAAAATTAAGTTTGCCCTTAAACTTCCCTTATCAAATGAAGAAAGGAAGCATTATTTATTAGTAAAATATAGTTATTCCATTTTTTATCTGCTCCTTTTTTTGATGTCTGTTACAGGCTTAATATTAGCTTTTGAAGAAGTAGAATTATTTGACAAAATACATCGACCCGTAAAACAATTCCATGGATTTTTACAATATACATTCTATCTTTTTATTGGATTGCATCTTGTAGGAGTAGTAAAAGCTGAATTAACAAAATATGCTGGAATTGTTTCAGGAATGATTCATGGAAAAGGAAATATTTCTTAACTCTAGGCTTTTG
Source organism: Chitinophagaceae bacterium (assembly GCA_947379895.1). Classification (GTDB taxonomy): domain Bacteria; phylum Bacteroidota; class Bacteroidia; order Chitinophagales; family Chitinophagaceae; genus Parasediminibacterium. The sequence goes on from CANCPA010000036.1 coordinate 27,828, forward strand.
TGGTAAACTTTTTATAGTAATTTTTTGAACTTGCGAAAGATGAATAAGTAATTGAAAATAAGTGGTAAAAACAAAATGCTCAAAAGTTTTATGAAGAAACTTATTAAACTTCATTCATTTAAATGAAATTCCCTTTGTCTTCGTTTGAAAGACTTTGTTTTCGTTGTGATAAAACTAAAAATAATTTACTAACCATTATATTTTAACATTAAATAGGTATAGTAAATCAAACTTTATGTTTATCAAGTAATGCATTAACTATATTTGCTCCTTATGAATAAAAAAAGTAAAACATTTCGATTTAGATTTTTCAACTGCTTTCTCTTTAAAAAGAAGTAATCGGATTGTATTTTAACGCTTAGAAAAGTAAATATTAATAACATACAATCCTGGCCTGATAGGTTGGGATTTTTTTTTGACAATAGATAATTATCAATCAAAAATAAAGAATTGATAAAAGAGAATTGAAAATTGAAATATAACGGTAATGAGTTTAACAAATGTAACAGCTGAATCAAAAAGTGTATCGATTCAAGGCTATGAAGGAAGTTTTCATCAGGTTGCTGCAAAGGAATATTTTGGAGAACAAGTAAATGTGATTCCTTGTGCTACTTTTCGTGATGTAATAAAAATTGCATCTGACAAAACTCTTAGTGACGGAGGCGTAATGGCGATAGAAAATTCAATTGCAGGAAGTATTTTACCAAACTATACTTTGCTTCAAAATAATGATAATCTAAAAATAGTTGGAGAGATATATTTACCTATTCAACAACATTTATTAGTAAATCCTGGTGTAAAGTTGGAAGATATTCATGAAGTTCATTCACACCACATGGCAATTCAACAATGCATGGATTATTTGGGTCAACGTCATTGGAAATTGGTTGACACTGAAGATACAGCCTTGAGTGCGAAACATGTATATCAACGAAAAAGTAAACATATTGCAGCTGTAGCTAGTAAGTTGGCTGCCGAATTATTTCATCTCGAAATATTAGTACCGAACATACATACACAAAAAAGTAATTATACCCGTTTCCTGATATTACAAAGAAGCAATGAGGTAACGATTAGTGAAAAGGCGAATAAGGCATCGATTAATTTTAGTACTGATCATACTAAAGGAAGTCTTGCGAGAGTACTAACTACAATTGCAGAGGAAGGAATTAATTTGAGTAAGTTACAGAGTATGCCGATTGCCGGAACGAATTTCAAATATAGTTTCCATGCAGATTTGGAATTTGATACCATCCATCAATTCAATACTGTTCAACAGAAAATTGATGAATATACTGAACATATAAAAGTGTTTGGGGTATATGAAAGTGGACAGAAATGATAAGTTATGAATTATAAGTGATGAGTTTGGAGTTATTAGCAATTTTAATTAAGACAAAATACTCATAACACATCACTCATGATTCATCACTATTTAAAGCGTGAACATTATGAGAGCAATAGTTTTTGACACCGAATTAAGTTCACTGATTTTTGAAGATGAGATTAATACACTAAGATTGTGTTATTTGATTGCAGACAGCATTTGTGTGGGAGGGCAAGCAGGATCAACCTTTTATTTTGAAAAAGATGCTAAAGAATATAATATCAAAAAGAAAGTTCTCTATTTGATATGTTCTGAAAATGCGTCGAACAATCCTAACAAAGAGTTGATTATTAATACCCTAGTTTTATTGCTTTTGGATATCAAGACGATGAAAGCTACTAAGCATCCTTCAATGGATAGGCTAAATCCTTATAATAATGCCGTAAGAAATTTCATAAAATACTACAATACTCAGTTTGATAATTTTATAGATTATTGGAAAAAATGTGGTTACCTTGATATTATATCCTTGAAAGACGAAGAAAAAATCATAGAATCAACTCTTTTAGAATTTAGTGTTGGAGATTGGTCTCAAACTTTGAAAGCAGCTCCTATAAATGCAAAGAAAATTTTAAGTGAACTATTTCCAAAAGCGCCCCCCGAACCCTCCTTATTAGTTTTTCCAAAAGAATTTTTAATAGTTAAAGACGCAGATAACCAAACAGAAGATTATAAGATAATATCTACTTTCTCATTTACAGATACAGATTTCCTTACTCCAATACAACTGAAAGCCATCCGAGAACAATTGAAAGTATCAGGGAAATTATTTAGAACGAATGTGGATGAATGGCTTCAAACATTTTACAACACAGATATAACTCTTGATTATAAATATCCAAATTCAAATCAATTAGAAGAATCATTTCAAACTTTTCAGTCAAGTATCAATACCAATGAAATACTAACCAACAACCATGAAAAAATAGGTAATGTAGCCGAAAAATATTGTATTCAAATTGGCATTGCCTCAATTCAAAAAATTTTGGAATTACTATCGTCAATGTAAAATATTAGATGAGTTTACACTTGATGAGATCATCAAGCAGACGAGTAATAATGACTCCTATCCTACTGTACTACCGTTTATGTGCATCAGTCCGATTGAAAACGAATTCAAGAAAAAAAAGGATACATTAAATAATTGGAATGATAATGAGGTTTCTACAATGCATAAACGGAAGTTTTTAGAGTTATAAGAAGATTGGAAATATGAACGCCTATTAATCTAAGATGAGAGCTGATATAATTTACAGAGCTAAGATTCATCATTAATATTTCATCACTATTTAAAGCTTGAACATTATGAAAATAATTGTATTTAATACTGAAAACAGTGTCATAAATTTTGACTCTGAAACACAAATGGTTAAGTGTGGCTATTTGATGGCCGATACTATTTGTATTGCGGGACAATTGGGAGCACATTTATTGTTTGAAGAAGAGTATAAAAATTTTGGAATATTAAGAAAGGTTCAGTTTTTATATGACATTTTATTACCTGAAACAAACCATGCAGAAGACAAGGAAGTATATTTGAAGTCACTACTTGAATTCATGAAAATTGCAAAAGATTACCCCAAAATTAGAAATCCTACTCAGGATTTATCATTTGCTTACAATAATTCAAGAAGATTATATTCGGATTGGTTTGATGGTTACAGAGAAAATATCCTCAATTTACAAAAGAAAGTTGGTTTTTCAGAACTGTCAGCACTTTCAAAGGAACCCAATATTGAAACTAAATTGCTAAATATGAGCCTAGGCAGATATACGCATAGCAAACATGAAGCAGAATCGAATGCAAAACTGATATTGGAACTTTTATTTCCTACAAATAAATCAAATAAGCCATCAATATTAATGTTACCGTTGGAGTTTACTTCATTTTTGGAAATGTTGGCAGAAGAAGACAAAAAAGACAAACCGATAGATGAATTAAAAGAAAACAATGATGATGAGGATGATGACGATTCCTTCCTATGTCTATTACAAGTGCTTAAAATACCTGACTTTAGGATTTTATCTGCTTTGCAAGTAAAGGCATTAAAGGTAGAGTTGAGTGAACCATTCAAAAATATAAACAATAAACTCGAAGCATGGACTTTGTTTTGCAAGAAAAGTGATAACTCGGTAGAGATATTTGATAACTTCAATGAAAATGTACTTGAATATTTTACAGATATGCAGAATATTATAGACCATAATCAAACGCTTAATGATTT
>CANCPA010000037.1 GCA_947379895.1 Chitinophagaceae bacterium
GCGGAAACTCGGTTCATAAACACCTAATTTTCCATCAGATTCAAAACTTTTCGACACCTTAACGGTGTAAACGTTTGCAACTTTTTCTGTTCCCATTTTCTCCTTTTTTGCCCATTTTACTGACAAGCTATTTCAGGAGATGACAGTTAGTAAAATAAGAGCCTTTTTTACCTTTTATTTGAATTATTCAAAGAACTTATTTGTTTATTCAAAAAAGAATGAAACTTTTTTTAAAACATTCCTTTTTGTAGGATGCAAGTTAGTGGCTTAATACGGATAAATCGCTTACAAATTTCATAATATTGAAATAATAAAATAATAAATGCCTAAAACAGTCGAAAAATGACAAAATTGCTCATATAATCTTAAGAAACTCTTTTGGGTGCATAAAAATTTTTCGCTTAAAGAAGTAATTTGAGGCTATAAATTCTTGAAATTAAAATATTATTGATTTTGTTCTCTAGCTGTTTTTAAAGCCTGACCTACTATTTGATGCATATCGTAATATCTGTATTCTGCTAATCGACCACCAAAAATCACATTTGGAATTTCTTTAGCTCTTTTTTTATATGCATTCGCTAACTTTTCATTTTTTTCATCATTAATAGGATAATAGGGTTCATTTTTCACCGTCCATTCTTGCGAATATTCTCTAGTAATTACTGTAGACGGTTGAGTTCCAAATTCAAAATGCTTATGTTCTAAAATTCGAGTAAAAGGGATATCTTTTTCTGTATAATTGACAACTGCATTACCTTGAAAATTTGGAATTGGCAAGCATTCAGTTTCAAAACGAAGACTCCTATATTCTAAATAACCTAGATCGTAATTAAAATATTCATCTAGTTTACCTGTAAAAACCACTTTCTTAGCTATTGAATTTAATGCGTCTTTCTGATTAAAATAATCTACCTCCAATCTTACCTCTATATCCGCTAATAGACCTTCTACTAATTTAGTATAACCACCTATAGGAATTCCCTGATACTTATCGTTAAAATAATTATTATCAAATGTAAATCGGATTGGCAGCCTCTTTATTATGAATGTAGGCAGGTCCTTACACAATCTTCCCCATTGCTTTTCGGTATATTCTTTAATCAACACATTAAAAATATCGGTTCCTACCATACTGATAGCCTGTTCTTCTAAGTTAGTAGGTGTACTTATTCCTGCTTCCTTTATTTGTCGGTCAATAATTTCCCTTGCTTCTTCGGGCTTAGTCACACCCCACATTTGATAAAAAGTATTCATATTAAAGGGCAGGTTAAAAAGCTTTCCTTTAAAGTGAGCAAGCGGACTATTTGTATATCTATTAAATTCAACAAATGAATTTACATAGTTCCAAATTTCTTTATCGTTTGTATGAAAAATATGCGCCCCATACTTATGAACATTTATACCGTCAATATTTTGGGTATAAACATTTCCTCCAATATGAGTTCTCTTATCAATTACCAAACATTTTTTTCCTGCATCTGTCATTTGCCTAGCAAATACCGCCCCAAACAAACCCGACCCAACAATTAAATAATCGTACATATTTACATATATTATTTTAAAACCATTCCATTAAACGCCAATCTGTAGATGTTACCACTATGACCACAAAGTCTTTCACAAAGAAACACAAGGATTTATAGTTTATCATTACTCACATTCATCTGTTTTATAGAAAACTTTGTGGCACTTGTTTTTCCTTGTTTCCCTTGTGGTAAAACCTTCTGATTAGTAGCTATTACTTCTATATTCTTGATAATTAGAAACTTATTGAAGAATTGCAATTGGCAACTCTATTTTTTTAATTTCTCTGTGATGAATTAAATATACATTCATCAATCTTTCAGCCATAAATCCTAATGCTCTATTTTGATAATCGTCCTTTGGCAATTCATATCTTTCCTCTATGAAGAAGATGATGCTAAAAAGCCAATCAAGATATCCTTCCCAAAAAGAAAAATGTGCAATCAACATGTTGCATGCATGTAATTCCCTTTGATTACCCATGATTTTGAAACTCTCTAAATAGATTGGATGTAACTGTTTTATTGCCTCTTCCATTATCTGCCATCCATTAGGGTCATGATAATTAATATAAAAATCTTTAACCGGAATGGCCTCCTTCTGATTAGGAGGTATTGCAAGATTTGGTCTTGAAACGATTACTGTAGTTGGAGAAAGATTTTTTGAAAAGAATGAAAATAGTCTTTTAGAAAATATTTTAGGAAATGTATTATTATCTGCAACAGGCAAGTAATAGAACTTTTTCTTTTTTAGTCGAGTCCAATGTATATCCAAAGTAAAATATCTTCTATAATGGCAAAGACCCCAATAGGTAGCAGGCAAGTACTTTTTGTTTTTCCAAATATTATACAATACTGTTAGTTCACAAAATGTTTTGTTTTTATCAGATATATTTTCATTGTCATTATCAATATCTATAGATAAATTAATAGAAGAAATAGACCTTCCCCCTTGAATAGGAACAATATACTCTACCGAGGGTGTTGCAAATTCTTTATGAAAGGCTGCATATATTTTTAAGTCAGTGAAATCTTTTATTTCGCTATTCATTTAACTACAATATTTTTATTTTAATGTGCTGCACCTATTATTTGAGCTTCAAAAAACTTAATTAGTTAGTTGCAAACCTAATACTATGTTTTAAATAAGAAAAATAAGGGAATTTCCTCACCTTATACGCAAAAATATCTTTACTATTTCCTAGTATGAAGAAGAATAGCGACCAATTAAACCCAAGCTTTCTTTGATACCATAATGAGTTAAATTTTTCGAAGAAATAATTATTTTCTCTAGAAATGTTTGGTAACGACTTGAAATACTTGAGCTGTTTTGTCAATAATATTTTGTCTTTTAAAAGTAATTCCTTTTTGGACAAGTCTTTTTTTATTGTTGCATTATTAATATGTTCACGTTGATACACTAATATTTGTTGAATATGACTTATTCCTCCATTACACATGGCAATTATTGCAAGCCACCAATCATAATAAACTTCACTATTAAAAGGCAATGCGAATTGCAACAATTCCTTCTTTATTAAAATAGTATGACCACTAATAGTATTAAAAACTGATAATTGCTTTGGATTTTCGCCTTTCAATCTGCGAGATATTTTTTTCTTTTCAGGATTTGTAGGAATTTCATTGATGAATGGAATCGTATCGCAATAGGTCAACAAGGTAGGTTCTGACCAAGATTCTATTTGAATTTTTAGTTTATCAGCATACCATATATCATCTTGATCACATATTGCAATGATATCTCCTGTAGCCAGTTTCAGCCCTTTTTCAAAGTTCTTATTATAGCCAAGATTTGATTCATTTCTAAATATTTTCACATTTGACCTGTCTTTTGCCAACACTTGAATTAGTGAAAACGTTTCGTCTGTTGAATTATCATCCACAATTATGATTTCATCAATCGGATAACTCTGATTCATTAAAGATTCGAATTGTTCTTTCAAAAATCCTGCTCCATTATAAGTACAAAGTACTACCGATACCTTCTTTGTTTTCATCAACTATTATTAAATTTCAAATTATTGCCTCTCCGCTTTTATATTCATTTCGAGTAGGTATTTATATTTTAAGAATGTGTATCGGGCATTAGAATATGAAACAATAAATCCTTCTTTACCATCGAAAATTCCACCAAATATTAAGTACGATTGAATAAAATCCGATATTGGAGATAAGTATCTCTTAATAAAAGTAGCCTTTTTGCCTTTCGAAAAATAATTATCGGCATTCAATTGGGCATATTTATACATTTTTCTCTCATTTTCCTCTATTTTTCTTACAGGGTAATGTTCAATATGTCCTTTGATAAATTGCTTTTTAAAATCCTTTCCAATAAGTGATTCATGCACAGGAGAATTGTCCCAAGAAATAAACTTTTTATGATACAACCGATAAGATTTGTCCCTTCCCCATTTACCAAAAAGCATCTTTTTCCCTAGAAAAAAATTCAACCTCTTAAACCCATAAACTGTTGAATTATCAAGTTCATGAATGGCACTAATTGATTTCACTAAAGAAGGCGTTACTCTTTCATCTGCATCAATTGCAAGTATCCATTCATTTTTAGCCGCATCGGCAGCCCTGTTTCTAGCAAATCCGTACCCCTTCCATTCTGTTTCAATTAAAAGAATATTCATCTTTTTTGCAATCTCTATAGTACCATCAGTGCTTCCCGAGTCGACAACTATAATATCATGACTAATTAATTTCGCTGCAACAATGCACTCAGCGATATTAATCGCCTCATTTTTACATATAATTATTACCGAGAGAGGGTGCATTTAAAACCTGTTTAGATTAGATGATTTGAGGCAAATATAATTGACAGTGCAATCACCCACTCTACCAATATTTTAATTTAGGTAATATATTCAATTGAATAACCTTTGATCCTATCTTGCTAATCAGTAAAACTCAAGCTTCAGACTACTATATTTGCAGTTATCTATAGTTAATCTTTAAATAGTAACCTTTTTTAGTTTAAATAATATCGCATAATGAGGGCATCAATTGCTTGCAGTTTAATTATCTCTACATATAATTGGCCACAGGCACTAGAGTTGTGTTTAGCAAGTGTTTTAAATCAAACACAACTTCCAAACGAAATTATCGTGTCGGACGATGGAAGTACTTTTGAAACTAGAAATATGGTTGAAAGTTTCATAGCTAAATCAACTATACCAATTAAACATATTTGGCATGAAGATGATGGATTTCAATTGGCAAAAATTAGAAATAAATCAATTAATGCTGCTGCATTTGATTATATCATTCAAATTGATGCCGATATTATTTTACATCCAAATTTCATCGAAGACCATCTAGAAATTGCAGAACAAGGATACTTTATTACAGGTAGCAGGACATTACTAAGTGAAGAGCTCTCGAAAAATGTATTAAAAAATAAAACAGTTAAGTTTGGAAGTTATATAAAGGGTAGTAAAAATTTTTTAAATGGATTAAGAAACAAAACACTACGCAATTACTTTTCGACTCGATACAAAATTACTGGCAAAAATAAGTTTGATGTAAAAGGTTGCAATATGTCATTTTGGAAAACAGATTTAATAACCGTAAATGGATATGATGAACAATATAGTGGTTGGGGCAGAGAGGATAGCGACATTGCGATTAGATTGATAAATTCTGGCATCAAGAAAAAATATTTGAAAATGGGTGGAATTGAATACCATATATTTCATAAAGAAGTGGATAGGAAAAATCTTGAGGAAAATACTATTAAAATGAATAATTCAATTTTGAACAATATTAAATGGGCTGAAAAAGGACTAAGCCAATATCAGTAATTAAAATTTAAAGCATATACCCAAATTCATGAATCGAACAAATCCCTTAGTTTCTGTAATAATGTGCACTTATAATGGCAGTGCCTTTATTGACGAACAAATTGAATCGATAATTAATCAAGACTATAAAAACATTGAATTGGTAATTGTAGACGATTGTTCTACCGATGACACCTTTGAAAAAATAAAACATTGGAGTGATAAGTATTCATTCATATCATTTTCTCAAAATGAAATAAACTTAGGATACAATAAAAACTTTGAGAAGGCAATTCAGAGGGCTAAAGGGGATTTTATTACTATTTCGGATCAAGACGATATTTGGTTGGCGCAAAAAATATCCGATTCATTAGCATGTTATTCCGAAATGAATGTAAGTCTTGTGCATTGTCAAAACATATCATTAAAAGATGGGAAGTTGAGGCACAAATTAGCGAAAGCACGAATTCCTATGGAAGGTAATGATATTCGACAATTGTTTTTATATGGACAAATATCGGGTCATACGATGCTATTTAAAAGAGATTTGTTAGAAAAGATTTTTCCCATGCCACAAGGAATATTGTATGATTTATGGATATCTGCAATCGCTTGTTGTCACGGAAATATAAAGTCGGTGAATAAAGCATTAGTTTATCATCGAGTACATGGTAAAAATTTCTCTTTGGACAAAAAATCTCCATCAAAGAAATTAGAACTTGATTTGCATGAAACCCTAGAAGCATTATCCACAATTGATTCCATGAATTTAAAGCACAAAAGTTTTTTACTTCATTTTCTTGACCTTATTCAGAATCATAATTCAAAAAAAACTGGCACATTTGATAAGGAAGTTTTTTTGTTCTTGATTAAAAACAGACAACTATTTTTTGGACATAGAAAGAGATTGATTCCTATTATTTCGCATGTAAAGCACAGCATCAAACTCTCAAAAATGAACTTTATTGGTAGAGGCAAATTGTGATAGGATTGCCATTTTAGATTGGTTATAACAATTATTATATTCGTACTTATGCATTTATCAGAGATAAAGGAAATCTACAAAAAGGAGATTAAGGGCAATAGCTTGAAAGGGGCTTCCTTAATCAAATAATAGATTTGTATCAATTGAAAACCCCTCAAATATCCCTACAGGGATTAAATCTTCCTTAACATAAAATCCACGACTAATAAACTTGTCATTAATCAAATCAAAAACCTGCACCTGAAAGTATTCCGGATATACTACCCAATACTCTCTTACCCCACTTTCTTCATATAAGGAAAATTTATCTCTCATTTCTTTCTTAGTATTATCTGGACTCAGTATTTCTATAATCCAATCAGGCGCTCCAATACATCCTTTTTCATCTAACTTTTCCATGTCACAGATTACAGAAATGTCTGGTTGTACTACTGAGGTAATTGACTTATTAGGAATACTCTTTCTTTTATTGGTAAGACGAACATCGAAAGGAGCAGGATACAACTTACATTTTTTGTTTAATAAATAAATGCCAATTTGAATTGTAAGTGTTGTGGATATTCCTTGATGTATTCTCAATGGAGCAGGACTCATTCTGCTTATCCAACCCCTAATCAATTCTACTCGTTCGTCAAATTGCCAAGTTAGATAATCGGCATAGGTGTATTGCTTAGTTAAGTCGAGTTGATCAATTCTTTTAATCATTATTACTTTTGGGTAAAAATAGATACTATTAATTATTGAACTCAATTTATTCTCAAATAGAAACATTGTATGTAATCAAGCTTCAAATTGAATCCCCTTTCTAAAAAAATAAGCAATTAGGTTTATTTTAAAGAATAATTTCCATTTTAGTTTTTATAAAAACTATAGGTAAGATTTCACAGTTATTATATTCGCACTTATGCATCTATTAGAAATAAAGGAAATCTACAAAAAGGAGATAAAAGGCAATGGCTTGAAAGGGATATCATTTGAACAAATGCCTGCAGAAAAGATTGCAATAGCAGGAGAAACTGGTTCGGGAAAGAGTACCTTATTAAGAGTTATTGCAGGGTTTATACAACCTGATAGCGGAACCGTTTTTTTTAAAGGCACAAAAGTAAAAGGACCAAACGACACCTTGATTCCTGGTCATAGAAGCATTGCTTACTTATCTCAACAGTTTGAATTACCCCATTTTCTGACAGTAGAACAGGTTTTGATTTACGCAAATCCCTTAAGCGATGCAGATGCCGAAAAGGATGAGTCGGCGAAAGAACTATACACTTTATGTTCGATCGAGCATTTATTAAAGCGCAGGACCGACGAACTTTCAGGTGGAGAGAGGCAACGTGTGGCTTTGACAAGGTTATTGTTAACAAAGCCTGAATTGCTATTGTTAGATGAACCGTTTTCCAACCTTGATACTGTGCATAAGAATACACTTAAGAAAGTGATTAATACAATTGGAAAAAGGCTCTCTATAAGTTGTGTCCTCGTTTCGCACGATCCTCTTGATACATTATCTTGGGCGGATAAGATAGTTGTATTAAAAGATGGTGAAATTATACAAATTGATACACCGAAAAACATTTACAATCATCCAACTAATGAATATGTGGCAGGATTGTTTGGAAATTACCTACTTCTAAATGATAGACTGACTTCATTATTTAATATTCCGACTTCCTTCCTTAAAAACCAATTACCGCTAATTATAAGACCTGAATTAATACATATTTCTTCACAAAAAACTAATAATGGAGTAGAAGTTGAAATAAACGACGTAAAGTATTTCGGAAGCTACCAAGAAATAGAAGTGATAATTGGCGAATCCAATTTATTTATAAAAACGTTTAATAAGGCAACCTTTCAAGTTGGTAATATTGCTTTTCTGACATTTTCAATTTAGCTTCAAATAGAAATATTCTTTTGAATAACTTCTCTAATTTGATTCAATTTAGCCTTAGACTCGTTAAGAAAAGCACAATTTCAATAAAGGAAATGTTTTTGAGAAGATTTTTTGACTGAAGAAAAAATATATAACGTCGTTGCCAAATAAATCAAGGGAAATCTTGTATTTGAAGTAGCTGCGGATCGGAGTAGAGTTCTATTACATATTGTGGGTTGAATAAAAATGTAGTCAAACCATTTGTAAATCAATGGTTAATCAGAAATTTTGTCTTAGGTTTGTGCTTTAATACTTTTTCAAATTAAAGAATAATAAAATTATATGCGTAAGTCAGATTTAGTAACGATAATTGCCGATAAGACAGGTATTCCAAAAGTTGATGTTTTAATAACGATTGAATCGATGTTCGGTGAAATCAAAAAAACTGTTGTAGAGGGAGAGGGCGTATTTTTGAGAGGATTTGGAACCTTCTATCCGAAATTTAGAGAAGCCAAGATAGGTAGGAATATTAAGAGAGGAAATGTAGCCTTCCCAATACCCGCACAATATATTGCTGGGTTCAAACCTGGTAAAGAATTTTCAAAGGATGTAAAAACCAAGTGTAAAAAACCTCTTAAATAAGCTACTTTCGCCGCCTAAATTATATAAGTGAATCGTCAGCAAATCATTTTAGCCATTTCTGGGATAACAATCGTATTAGGGTTGTTTATTTTTGGCAATACAATTCCTCCGAAAAAAGAGATGCCGGCAATGCCTGCCACAATGGCTAAGCCGAGTATTCAATTCAGTGATTTATTGACAAAAGCAAAGCAAAGATTAACTGCTTCACAAGCCCAAAAGGTGTTGGGAATGGAGAATAGTGTTTCGAGAGGTGATATTAAAGAACAAAAATTAAAGGCGTTTCAAGCACTTGCTTCCTTCTGGAAAGATAGCGTACACCTCTTTGAACCATACGCATATTATAATGGTGAAGCAGCAAAGTTGGAAAGTTCAGAAAAAAACCTCACATTTGCCGCCCAACAATTTATAGATAGATTATTGGTAGAGGGTGATCCTGCAATGGAAAATTGGTTAGCATCATCCGCAAAAGTTCTTTTTGAGCAGGCATTAGAGATTAATCCAAAGAATGACAGCAGTAAAATAGGTTTAGGTGCGTGTTATATTTTAGGAAATATTTCGAGTAATCCGATGCAGGGAATACTTCCTGTAAGAGAAATAACCGAAAAGAACCCCAAAAACTTGTATGCACAGTATGTTCTTGCATTAGGAGGAAAGAAAAGCGGTCAATATGATAAAGCTATAGATCGCTTTAAATTAATTGCAGATTCAGAACCTAAGAACATTGAAATGAAATTGCATATTGCAGAGTGTTATGACATGAAAGGCGATAAAGAAAATGCAATTAAATGGTACACAATCGTAAAAGGAAAGGTAAAAAACGATAATGCTATCAAGGAATTGAACGACAGAATAAATTTATTAAAGCAATAACTGAAAAGTTATAAATATATTAACAATCATTTTTTAACAAATAAATAAACAGGATATGCCTTGTGGTAAGAAGAGAAAACGTCATAAAATTGCGACTCACAAAAGAAAGAAACGTTTAAGAAAGAACCGTCATAAAAAGAAATAGTATAATTACTAGTTTTTTCTAAAAAATGCTTCAAGCGGATGATAAAAATTTCAACCACTTGAAGCATTTAACATCAATTTTCTTGTTGCCATTTAATGCTTCCATCAATTACAGCAACTTTACCTTTCACTCCCCTTTTTATCTGAATGGTGGCAGGATAACTGATGTTGATTTCTTTAATTACATCCTCTAAAGGGATGCTTTTGTTGTTTATTATAAAGTTGCGAATTTTGTGAACAAAGAATTAATAATAAATTCAACGCCAACAGGTGTTGAAATAGCTTTATTGGAAGAAAAGAAGCTAGTAGAACTGCATACGGAAAATACGAATGCTAGCTTTGCTGTGGGAGACTTGTATTTGGGAAAGGTAAAGAAATTAATTCCTGGTCTTAATGCTGCGTTTGTAGATGTTGGGTTCGAAAAGGATGCTTTTTTGCACTATACTGATTTATCCCCCTATGCACGTTCTCTTCTTAAATTTACCCAAATGGCTATTGCCGATAAAGGGGAATATGGATTTGATATAGCTACTTTTTCTATCGAGCCAGAAATTGTAAAAACTGGGAAGATTAATGAAGTATTGAATGGTAAACCTAATGTACTAGTTCAAATATTAAAAGAACCAATTGCTGCAAAAGGGCCTAGACTAAGTTGTGAAATCAGCTTGCCAGGACGATTTGTTGTAATTACCCCATTTAATGAAGTAGTTGCTGTTTCTAAAAAGATACATTCAGGTGAAGAACGAAAGAGATTACACAAAATTGTAGAGGCTATCAAGCCAAAAGGATTTGGGGTGATTGTTCGTACTGCTGCTGAAGGAAAAAGTTCTGCCGAATTACATCAGGATTTGTTATCTCTTGTAGAAACTTGGAAAACAATTCAACTTAGCTTGAAAGGTGCAGAAGCACCTATTAGGATATTGAGTGAGCAAAACAAGGCTACTAGTATACTTAGAGATTTATTGACGGCTGATTTTAATAAGATAGTTGTAAACGACAAAAATACTTTTGCCGACGTAAAGAGTTATTTGCAAAGAATTGCACCCGAAAAATCTGATATAGTAAGCTTTTATTCCAATAGCGTTTCTCTTTTTGACACCTACAATATTACTAAACAAGTTAAGAGCGCATTTGGCAAGACAGTGAATTTGCCGAGTGGCGCTTATCTAGTTATTGAACATACGGAGGCATTACACGTCATTGATGTAAATAGTGGTTATAAGAGTGTTAGCAATAGTCAGGAAGAGAATGCCTTACAAACTAATCTTGAAGCTGCAGAGGAAATCGCTCGACAATTAAGGCTGCGTGATATTGGAGGCATTATTGTTGTTGATTTTATTGACATGAAACTACCTGATAACAAGCGTAAGCTATCAGAAGCAATGGAGGGTTTCATGGAGGGTGATAGAGCAAAACATGCTTTTCTGCCTATCTCTAAATTTGGCTTGTTACAAATAACAAGACAGCGGATGAAACCTGAGATGAACATAAATACATCAGAGGAGTGTCCTGTTTGTCGTGGTACAGGAAAAATAACAGCTAGCCTTCTTTTGGAAGATGAAATAGAAAAGAGATTAAACTATTTGGTGAGTCATGCCCACAAGCACCTTACCTTATTTGTTCACCCGATTGTTTACTCACATCTTACAAAGGGAATATTTAATTCTATTTCTAGGAAATGGAAACGTACCTATAAGACAAAACTAAAAATTAAAGAGAATAATAGTTATCACTTAGTTGAATTTAGATTTTTTGACGAGCATGAGGAAGAGATTAAGTTTTAAATTTTTAAAATATTCTCACTAGTAACTAAAAAGCAAAAGCCTGCGTAACAATTTGTTACGCAGGCTTTTGCTTTTTAGAAATAATTGATACGGTGGATTATGCCCTATGATAATCTGCCCGCCAATTCTTAATTGCTTTTTTGATTTCCTTATTACTCAAGTCTTCTTGAATTGTTCTAGCAACAAGACTTATATATTCCTCGTCGGGTGCAAATCGCAAGGCTATAATTTGAGAAATAGAAAGTTTACTATTGAGTGGCTTACCTGTCATTACAAAATGTCTTAGACTTTCTTCAGCACGAATTGCCCTATCTTGAGCCTTCAGGGCAAAGACACGTATATAAATAAAAAAAAGTATACAAATAATTGCTATAAGGCATATTAAAGATGCTGAATAAAGATTCTCTTTTGCGGAATGTGTCAGATTAATTATTGCCCCGATTAACAATGCTACAATAGATAGAAAGGTAAGACCATGCCATCCTAATACGATTCTTGAATGATTTTTAAAATTTTGTACTTTCAAAATAATTAATTTAAAGGGTTAAATAATAATTGTAATATGGTTAAAATAATTGAAAATTTGAAAAATGAAAGCCTTCAAGGCATTTATTAAACAATTAGTAAAAAAAAAGCAGTAAAGTTGTCTGCTACAACATTACTGCTAAATACTTTTTTAAAACTACTATTATTGAATTTCAGAAACTAACTTATCAACAAAACTCTTACTCATCTTTACTAAACACTCATCATATTGATCAAGATAGTCATTTGTCCATTTTTTTGTTGATCCACCTTGTGTTTGCTCGTATGATTTATTAATGTCAGTGATTGTGATCGTACCTTTTTTATCTACTTTATCACCTGTCAAATAACGATACTCTACAATTAGATTTTTCTTATCAGGCTTTACATATAAATCTTCACTTCCAAAAAACAAGAATGCAGAGCCTTTGTCATCATGGTAAAAACCATGAGGAATTGAATTAATAGTCAATTCCAAAGTATGTCCTACTAGTTTATCCTTAAGTGGCTTTTTAGATGAATAATACTGAATGGCTGTATTAAATTTAGTCGCAGCAATATTCTCACTTATTTGACAAACATTTAAAAAGTGCCATTTAGAATAAACTACTAAAGGGGTTTTCTTTGCCTCCCATTTGTTTGTTACGGATGCTTTTGTTGTGTCTTTAATTTCAAATGTATTATCAATCAATACTGCAGGGTTTGAAGCAACAGGTTTTGGAGGAAATGAAGACTTATAATGTTCTCCTACCCAATCATCAATCTTCATTTCAGGTATACAACTTGAAAAAGAAAAAAGAATCATTCCAACACAGCTAGCACATACTAATGAGAATCTAACTTTTAAAAAACCATTACTCATGGGCTTATAACGCATACTTTAAAATTTAAGATGTAAATAAACTAATTTTTTCATTAAAGTGCTGCAAATATTATCAAATTAACAGGCTAAATAATCAAAACAACTACAAAACAAGGTATCTTTTTATTAACAATAGTCAATTAAAACTATTCATTTAAATAAAACGAGATATAAAAACGAAATAACAGTACTAATATTTGCAAACAGCTGCTAAAATAATAATGTTTGTTTATCAAATAAAACTTGTTGATTAATTTTTTCCTAAATATGTGGACTGTATTTAATTGTGTATAACTAATCGATTTTTGTTTTATTTTGACTTTATTTTTTACTGCTCAAAAGATTTTACTCAATGAGAAACAAAGAAAGACTTAGTGAATTAGAATTTTTTAACAATTGACGGTATGATAAAGGAAATTTGCACAAATGCTTGTTGTCTTTTGCGGTTAAAATACTTTACAAGCAACAAGCTTTTTAAAAAATACATATTGACAATATTTTAGTGTAAAAAAACGCGGGATATTTACCACTCAATAAATTGAATTGAAAAATGAATGGATTTACCATTAAGACTATCTTTTCAGCATTACTATTCGTTATTATAAATAATATTATGGCACAACAAAATGACATTTCAACAAAACTTCATTATCCTACAACAAGAAAAGATGACACTGAAATAGATAATTACTTTGGTAGTCCCGTTTGTGATCCCTACAGGTGGCTTGAGAATGATACTTCTGTAGAAACGAAAGAATGGGTGAAAGCAGAAAATAAGGTCACACAGTCCTTTTTGAATCAGATTCCATTTAGAGATAAGATTCGGAAACAACTAAATGAAGTTTGGAATTATGAAACTCTTTCTGCGCCTTTCAAAGAAGGGAAATACACTTATTTCTATAAGAATAGTGGCTTGCAGAATCAGAATGTCTTGTATAGACAATTAGAAAATGAGGAACCTGAAGTGTTTATTGACCCCAATTTATTTTCTGAAAATGGTACCACTTCAATGTCGGACATAGAATTTACAAAGGATGGCTTGTTAGCAGCCTATCAGATTTCGGAAGGAGGCTCAGATTGGCATAAAATCATTGTCCTCGATGCCATTACCAAACAACAGATTGGGGATACATTGATAGATATAAAATTTAGTAGTATTGCATGGAAAGGAAAAGAAGGTTTTTATTATAGTAGCTATGATAAACCTAAGGACGGAAGTGAATTGAGTGGAAAAACTAATTATCACAAACTTTATTATCATCAATTAGGCACGCTTCAAAGTAGCGATAAATTAATATTTGGAGGAGACGAACGCAAGCGAAGATACATTAATGGAGGAATCACAGAAAATGGAAAATGGCTGATTATTTCAGCAGCTAATTATACACATGGAAATGAATTATATATTCAAGATATAACGAAGGCAAATGCCCCGATCATTCCAATAATTGAGAATATCAATAATGTGCATGGTGTTGTTGATGCGGATGACAAATATTTTTATATCAGAACAGACTTTAAGGCACCAAATTGCAAAATAATGGCTGCCCCTATTGACAAACCACAACAAGAAAATTGGAAGAATTTTATACGTCAAAAAAGAAATAATTCTTTCAATTCAAATACCTGTGGAGGATATATATTCAATACCTATTTGAAAGAAGGGATTTCGACTGTTATCCAATTCGATATGCATGGAAAAAAAATTCGTACTATTGAATTGCCCGGTATTGGCACCACCTATGGTTTTGATGGTAAGCGTACTGACAAGGAATTATTTTATGTTTTTACTTCTTACACCACGCCTCCTACTATTTATAAATTAAATATTGAGACTGGAAAGTCAGATATTTTTAGAAAATCTGCTGTAAAATTTAAATCAGAGAACTTTGAGTCAAAACAGGTCTTTTTTAGGTCGAAAGATGGTACTAAAATTCCAATGATTATTACCCATAAAAAAGGTTTGAAATTGGATGGTAAGAATCCAACTGTCTTATATGGGTATGGTGGATTTGGGGTTAATCTGAAACCTGGCTTTAGTACTGCAAATATTTTTTTATTGGAAAACGGGGGTGTTTATGCCGTTCCTAATCTTCGAGGGGGTAATGAATATGGAGGTAAATGGTATGCTGCAGGTATTAGAACAAAGAAACAGAATGTGTTTGATGATTTTTATGCTGCTGCTGACTGGTTAAAAGAAAATAAATACACTACGACAGAATATTTAGCAATTTCGGGCGGTTCTAATGGAGGCTTGCTTGTAGGTGCTACAATGACTCAGCATCCTGATGTTTGCAAAGTAGCATTTCCCGCTGTGGGCGTATTAGATATGTTGCGGTATCATAAGTTTACGGCAGGTGCAGGATGGGCGTATGACTATGGCACTTCAGAGGATAGCAAGAAAATGTTTGACTATCTTAGTTCGTATTCACCACTACATAATTTAGTTGCAGGAACCAATTATCCTGCAACTTTGATTACTACCGCAGATCATGATGATCGAGTAGTGCCTGCACACTCTTTTAAATTTGCTGCTACTTTGCAAGAAAAAAATAGTGGAGATAATCCTGTTTTAATCAGAATAGAAACAAAGGCAGGTCATGGTGCAGGGATGAGTACCAATCAATTAATAGAAAGTGTGACGGATAAATGGGCCTTTATGTTTTGGAATATGGGGATTATACTTTAAAAAATGGTTTGTAAAGCAATAAATTTTATTTGCCTTAAATTGTATTCTCCTTTTAAATTTAAAAAGTGAAAAAATAATATCAAATTTTCATTGATGCAGCAATATTGTACTATTGAAATTTAATTTTTAAATAAAACTGTCTTATTCAATGTCAGTCTTCAGGGGACTAACTTTAATTGAATGTATATCAATTCTAAATATTCCACCCCTTTGAGATTTATTTTAAGGAAAACAAAAGAAATAATTTGAACAATTTTCAAATGTTTTACTATTGAAAATAATAGGAACTATAAGAAGAAAAGGCTCAACACATAGGAAGATAGGTTCAAATAGAATCACATAGCTTTTATTATGTTTTGTTAAAAAAAGGTCACATATAAATACTACTTCGTAGCATTAGAAACATCGTTTTAAATGGGAGTTAGAATTGCTCAATTTATTTATTCAGCATTCCTAACATCATGTAAAATTGGATACCCTCTGCCCTTTTCTAATGTTAACATGTGCTGAAATATTGTCAATTCCTCTGAAGAAATTGTTATAAAAAAATATTCTTTATCCTTGTAATTACTTTGTTCTAAATGTAACACTGAAAATCCTGTTCCCTTTTCAGCTGATTTGAAAGCATTTTCAGGTCATTTGATGATTAAATCAGGTTCGGCAATCATTGCCCAACTTATCCTGTTTCCTTTTCAGCTGATTTGAAAGTATTTTCAGGTCATTTGATGATTAAATCACCTTGGCGAACTTTACAGCAGCTTGGCGGAGATTCAAAAAACCTTGGCGAACATTCAAATAACCTTGGCAGGGTTCATAATCACCTGAAAAACAATCTAAATGACCTGATTAAGAAGTCAAATAGAGTTAAAACACTTTGAAATAAGCTGATTTGAAAATAGATCAATCTGAAATTGGTTTAATTCAACCTTATTTCATTTGTGAACACCCTACATTTTATGGGTTTTGCAACAAAACATCCTAAAGAAGGAAAAACGTTTTTTTTATGTACTTGAATCAACGTTTAATTTGATAATTGACCTATCCATTTTGAAAATAATGAGATTAAGGGTATGTCAAATTATTGTGATGATAAAAACAGATTTATACTCGAAGTTGTAGAAGATTTTAAAACTGATGGTTATTTATAGGCATAAAAAAACAAGCTTACATTTCCTGTGAGAATACTCACAACCTGACCAAGTGGGCATTGTGATAAATGCAAAATTGCATGACAAAAACGCCCATTTATTTTTATTTGAAATATTGTATCATCCCACTTTCGCAGTAATGTCTTTGTTTGTAAGTTGCGCTACTTTTTTACGCTAATCTACTCAAAACTTTGATTTATCCGTTTGGAACATTATGAAGTGGGAAATTTGGGGTAAAGTGTAAATACTTAAATTATTATCGTGTCTAGATACTCTTTATAATTATTGGTCTTACAGCCTTTGAGTGTATTGGTTATTGAGTATCAAGCTGACAGCTTTTCCTTAACTTAACGAAATTGGGTCAAGATTAGTAATCTAATTGGGGTTTGTATTTTTGTCAAACAAAATTGTTAAGTTTTAAAAAATGATTGTATGCAAATTTGGAATATCTTCACTCACCAATTATTAAAGCATGTTTGTAAATAAACGATTTTTCCATTCATTTTTATAGAATCAACTTGATACAAAAATTTGTTACAATATTCTTTCTATTGTTTGCGCTTGTAACAGTTTCAGTTGCACAGCAAAACAAACTGTTACATGTAGATTTCTATGGTGATTCCCTCACATTTTATCTGTCAC
This sequence comes from Chitinophagaceae bacterium, assembly GCA_947379895.1. GTDB lineage: Bacteria > Bacteroidota > Bacteroidia > Chitinophagales > Chitinophagaceae > Parasediminibacterium. The sequence goes on from CANCPA010000037.1 coordinate 17,494, forward strand.
TTCCTGATACATCTAATTTGCATGAGCCAATAACAGAAGGAGAAATTAAGGCTCAAGTAAACTTTTTGGAAAAATGGAATCATCAATTCATGGTCGATAGTATGCTCAGTTACAGGAATACACATCAACTTGATGATTGGTTATACTATCAACTTGTAAGAAAGACAAGTCAGGTAATTTTTGCAAAAGAAAAAAATTATTTAAGATACACTACCTTGAAATGGTTCTTTTTGGTTCATTCAGGGTATGATGCAACATTAAAAATTGTTGATAATAAGCTACTTCTTTATGTTCAATCAGACGAGCCCATTTTTAATTTGCCTTACTACATGAAAAAAAACAAGCAATATGTGTGTTTTAACTATCATGACTATGGATTCTTTGACCTCAAAGAAAATATATACCAGGAAATAGATCTTAATTACGTCAATTCAAAAAAGCCATTCTCTTACAAAGTGGCTAAAATACCAGAAGGAAAAGACAACCTTTATATTGAAAAAGCATTGGAGTTTAATTACTATGAAAGTGTCACACAGTTTAAAATCAAGTTGAATCCAAATATTCAACAAATGTTTGCAAATTATCCTGTAGTTGATTATGCAACTTATTTTAACATCCCATTGAGTAGGAAAACATATCAGACTTTGATACCTGAATTGAAAAAGAATATTGCGAAAATGTCAGTAAAGAATGGAGTGGATTTTTTGATGCGCTTTACACGTTATGCATTCCTATTTGAAGCAGATACAGAAAATTTCGGTAGGGAAAAGCGACTAACTCCTGAACAAACCATTTTATATAAATATAGCGACTGTGAAGACCGAGCTGCTCTTTTCTTTTATTTGGTAAAGGAGATTTATAATCTTCCCATGATTGTTCTTTCATACCCAAACCATATTTCTATTGCCATAAAACTAAAAAAGCCTGTTGGGAAACCAATCATTTATAACGGAGAAAAATATACAGAAGCGGAACCTACACCACAAATGGAAGATTTGCCCCTAGGTAAAATGATTCCTTCATTACGAAAAACCAATTTTCAGGTAGTTTATGTTTATAATCCTTCGCAACCTTAAAAAAACAAAGACTAGCGATTTTCTGATTATGAAGCCTGAAAAATATCTTTTATCTCAAAATTTTATATTTCCTTTACTTGTTCTCTTGTATTGCATTCGCATGTTTATTACAGGTAAAGTTTAACATCCAATAAGCATTTTTTAAATTTAATGACAATGATGTTTGGCTAGATTTACCATGAAAATAACATTAGGAACGTAAAATAAATAAATTGAGCAATTTTCAGATTTTATACAATCAAAAATAACACGAAATTTATTAAGAGAAGGCTCAACACATAGACAGATAGGCTCACAAAGAAAACACATAGTTTTTTTTCTAAGTTTTATTGAAAAGAAGTTCACATAGGAATTCTACTTCGTAGAATTGGGAACGACTTAGTGAAAAGATGTTATAATTGCTCAATTTATAATAACCAAAAATATTAACTATGGCTATCTTAAATAAATATTACAAACGTTGAAATAATAATAGGCTTTTGATATAGGCAATTTGAGTGTCAAACTATAAATTTTGCATTGTAAAACTCCTTTTCTTTTATTTTTTCAACCAAATGTCATAACTACTCTTTAGATTTGGCGCATGTTCAGATGCTGTAAATATTTATTGTGTATTTAAAATACAGAAGGCAAAGCCTAAACCTTAGTGCGTATTACTTTAAACGTACTTTATAATACTCATATTTCATCACTCATATTTCATATCTCAATAGCATGTCACTAAAAGTTTATAACTCACTTTCTCGGAAAAAAGAAGATTTTAAAAGTATTACAGAAGGTCATGTGGGCATGTATGTTTGCGGGCCAACAGTTAGTGGCGAAAGTCATTTGGGGCATGCACGTCCTTATGTTACATTCGACGTTATTCATCGTTACTTGAAACACCTCAATTATAAGGTTCGCTATGTAAGAAACATTACAGATGCAGGTCATTTTGAAGAGGAAGGAAGGGAGGCAGAAGATAAAATTGCCAAGAAAGCATTATTGGAAAGGTTAGAACCTATGGAATTGGTACAGAAATATACAAATCTGTTTCATTGGGCAATGAATGAATTTAATACCATTCCGCCAAGTATCGAACCTACTGCCACAGGACATATTGTAGAACAGATTGTGATGATTGAAAAAATTATCAAAGAAGGCTATGCTTATGAGGCGAATGGTTCAGTTTATTTTGATGTAGAGAAATATAATACCGACTTTTCAAAAATTGGGATGCCGTATGGCATATTGAGTGGACGAAATTTGGAAGACCAATTAGATACTACCCGTGAATTGGATAATCAAGAAGAAAAAAGAAATAAGGCTGACTTTGCATTATGGAAGAATGCTCCACCCGAACATATCATGAGATGGCCTAGTCCGTGGGGAGAAGGTTTTCCGGGATGGCATATCGAATGTAGTGCGATGAGTAATAAATATTTGGGAGAACAGTTTGATATTCATGGTGGTGGTATGGACTTACAGTTTCCGCATCATGAGTGTGAGATTGCACAGAGTGCAGTTTGTAACCATAAGACGATGGCCAAATATTGGATTCATAACAATATGATTACGATTAATGGTCGTAAGATGGGAAAGAGTTACAATAATGTAATCAAACTGAGCGAGATGTTTACAGGCGAACATCCATTGCTAGAACAGGCTTATCATCCGATGACCATTCGATTCTTCATTTTGCAGAGTCATTACAGGAGTACGCTCGATTTTGGCAATGAGGCACTGAAAGGTTCTGAAAAGGCAATGAAGCGGTTGTGGGAAGCGTATCAGGTTTTATTGAAACTTGATGAAATTGAAGATACTCAAGCGGTTGTTTTAGAAGGCGAGGAGGATATTGATGCTAAAGTAAATACTCTTCTAGCCGAATTTGACGAATTTATGAATGATGACTTCAATACAGCTAAAGTGTTGGCAAACATGTTTGAATTGGTGCCGATAATTAATGGCATTCAAGACAAACATATTCCACTTAATGTATTGAAAGTAGAAACACTAATCTTGCTAAAGCAAAAATTGAAAGTTTACATTGAAGATATTTTTGGATTAAAACAAGAGCAACTTGGGGGAAATAAATTGGATAGTGTTTTGCAACTCTTAATTACTATTAGAAAAGAAGCAAAGTCAAAAAAGGATTTTGTAACAAGTGATAAGATACGTAATGAATTGACAAATCTTGGTGTGCTATTAAAAGATGACAAGTCGGGAGAGACTACCTACACCATACAATAAATAAAAAAAAGTGTTCCTGAGAGCGATTTCAGGAACACTTTTTATGTTAACTAATTCAATATCGGCTTTCATTGGTACAAAAAATAACTACCCCGACTAATACTTACAACCTATTCTTACAACTTAAAACCTACTAGAACCTAATTTTACGTTTCTTTTAATTTAGGATTGATTATTGAAGGTTTAAAATGGACTAAGTAGAAAAACATGAAAAAGATATTAGTGGTTGATGATGAAATAAAGTTGAGAGGGCTACTTTCTCGTATTATCAGGGGCGAGGGATTTGATGTAATTGAAGCAGGTACAATTGGAGAAGCAACAAGACTTTTGGCATCGAAAGAAGTTGATGTTGTATTATGCGATGTTAAACTGCCTGATGGAAGTGGAGTAGATTTTGTTTCGAAGATAAAAATATTAAATCCAATAGTAGAAGTGATATTATTGACTGCCTATGGTAATATTTCTGATGGAGTACAGGCAATGAAAAACGGTGCTTTCGACTATATCATGAAGGGTGATGATAACCAAAAAATAATACCCTTATTAAATACAGCTATAGAAAAGGTTCAACTTCAAAAACGTGTTGAACAACTAGAAAGCCAAATAGGCAAGAAATATAGTTTTGATTCCATCTTAGGTATATCACCTCTCATTCAAGAGGCAATTTCATTAGCAAAACGTGTTGCACCTACCGATGCAAATGTATTGTTGCTTGGTGAAACAGGTACAGGGAAAGAGGTTTTTGCGCAAGCAATACATAATAATAGCAAACAGTCTGGAAAACCATTTTTAGCTTTAAATTGTAGTGCATTTGGAAAGGAATTGCTCGAAAGTGAAATATTTGGGCACAAAGCAGGGGCTTTTACGAGTGCTATTAAAGATAAAAGAGGACTGATTGAAGAGGCAAATACTGGCACTTTATTTCTTGATGAAATTGGTGAAATGCACATTGACCTTCAAAGTAAACTGCTCAGAGTACTTGAAAATGGAGAGTTTATTAAAGTTGGAGATACTAAAGCTACAAAAGTTTCTGTACGCATTATTGCAGCGACAAATCGAGATTTAAAGCAAGAAGTAAATGAAGGCAAATTCAGAGAGGATTTATACTATCGATTAAATGTTTTTAGCATTTTCTTACCGGGATTAAGGGATCGTAAAAAAGACATCCCTATATTAGCTAAACACTTCTTGGAAATATTTTCATTAAAAATCAATCATCTTGTAACTGGAATGAGCGAAGAATTTTTAAATAGTTTACAAAAACATGATTGGAAAGGCAATATTAGAGAATTGAAAAATGTGATGGAAAGGGCAGTTATATTGGCAGATGAAGCCAAATTAGTGGTTCAATCATTACCTATAGAAATGCAAACTCAAAGCCTTAATCAAGATTCAATTCAGTCTTCCTTTGATCTTTCAAGTGTTGAAAGACATCATATCCAAAAAGTACTAACCTATTGTAAAGGAAACAAAACAGAGGCAGCAAGATTATTAAATATTGGACTTACCACACTTTATAGAAAATTAGAGGAGTATAAGATAGCATAATCTCTTCAAAATTACATTTAATAAATATATTTTAAATATCTTCATTTGTTCCAAATACTTGCCCCTTAGGCTAAATATCTTTCTCTTATAGGCTCAACGACTAAAATATTCTAGTGCTTTTCTGCAGAGATTGCACTTGTCAACTCGTATTAAAATAAAAAATATATTTTTTCATTTTGGAAAATACCCTTCCATTATGAAAAGGTTACATAGATTTGCACCCGATTCTGAAAAAGGATAGTTTTTCTTTTAATAAGAAAATGCAATGTTTTAAAATTAATCTTTTTAGAAGGGTTGTTGGAACAAGCAAAATAATGATTTTAACGATTGATTGCAATGTCAAAAAAGTAATAATTATTTAGTTAATCGCAATCACTAGACGACGAATATGCACCCTACTTCAAAAAAGATTACAGCAGCAGGCTTATTGATAGCCTTAGGAATTATTTATGGGGATATCGGGACATCTCCATTGTATGTATTAAATGCGATAGTAAAAGGAAGGACTATAACCGAAGAGCTAATTTTTGGCTCACTTTCTTGCATTATTTGGACTTTAACACTTCAAACAACAGTAAAATATGTAATACTTACCTTACAAGCAGATAATAAAGGTGAAGGTGGCATATTTAGTCTTTTTGCGTTGGTAAGAAGAAGGAAAAAGTGGTTAGTGATACCTGCTATGATTGGTGGGGCTGCATTACTTGCAGATGGTATTATCACACCACCTATTTCTGTAACCTCAGCAATCGAAGGATTACAACAATTACCTCCATTTCACGATATAACTACTACTACAATAGTATGGATTGTTATAGGAGTAATATCTTCACTTTTTATATTACAACAGTTTGGTACAGCTTCCATTGGGAAACTTTTTGGGCCTTTGATGGGTATATGGTTTACCATGTTAGCGGTATTAGGATTGGGACATTTGTCTGATGATATTAGTATTTTTAAGGCATTAAGTCCACATTATGCAATTGAGTTACTTACTTTCTATCCAAAAGGATTCTGGATTTTGGGGGCTGTATTCTTGTGTACAACAGGTGCTGAGGCTTTATATAGTGACTTGGGGCATTGCGGAAAACAAAATATTCGATATTCTTGGGTATTTGTAAAAGTCTGTCTAATATTAAATTACTTAGGTCAAGGCGCGTGGTTATTAGCGAAGTATCAAGGCAAAGTCATTTCCGAAAAAGCATTTGATAGTGGTTTCAATCCATTTTATGGCATCATGCCTGAGTGGTTCAAATTAGTGGGTGTTGTAATTGCTACTGTTGCAGCAATTATTGCGAGTCAGGCTTTAATATCAGGTTCATTTACTTTGATTGCCGAAGCAATGCGTTTGAATCTATGGCCTAAAATGAAGATAATTTATCCTACAGAAGAAAAAGGACAATTATTTATCCCTGGCATCAATTTACTTCTTTTCATTGGCTGTATTGGCATTGTATTATTCTTCCAAAAGTCTTCAAATATGGAAGCTGCCTATGGTTTGGCAATTACATTGTGTATGATTAGTACTTCTATTTTATTTGCCAATTTCTTGGTAAGTCACCGTGTTTGGCCAGCTTGGATATATTTATATCTAGCGGTATACCTTACTATTGAGTCTTCGTTTTTAATTGCAAACCTTGAAAAGTTTCCTCACGGTGGTTATGTAACTCTATTAGTTGGAGGAGGATTATTTTGGGTAATGTATGTTTGGTTCAGAAGCCGAAAAATCAAAAACAGATATGTAGAGTTTGTAAAGCTTCAGCAATATGTTCCAATGATTAAAGAATTGAGTAAGGACACAAGCGTACCTCCTTATGCAACTCACCTAGCTTATATGACAAGCGCCAATAATCCAAAGGAAATTGAGCATAAAATTATTTATTCAATTTTGAATCGTAAACCAAAGAGAGCAAATGTTTATTGGTTTGTGCATGTTGAAATTATGGATAATCCATATACATGCGAATATTATGTAGAACACATTGTACCTGATGAAATGATACGTGTTGAGTTCCGTCTAGGATTCCGGGTTGAACAAAGAATAACCTTGATGCTGAAACAGGTAATGCAAGATTTGGTGGTGAACAAAGAAGTGAATATTACTAGTCGTTATTTAAGTCTTGAGAGGAATAATGTGGTGGGAGATTTCAAGATTATTGTAATGGAAAAATTCTTAAGTAGAGACAATGAACTTCCTTTCTTAGAAAAGATAATCATGAAGTTCTATTTCTGGCTAAAAGAAATAAGTTTGAGCGAAGAAAGAGGATTTGGTTTAGATGCAAGTACGGTAACCGTAGAGAAATTCCCGTTAATTGTGTCTCCGTATTCTAAATTGAATCTAAAAAGGGTCATGCATTTATCAACTAATTTGCACTAATCCTATTCATTCAGCACTCTGTTTTTAATTAATAATATCTCAAGACAAAATAAGAAAGTAAACTTATTTTGTCTTTTTTCTTTAAAAGAAACTATGATTAAGATAATAATTAAACCTAAATCAAATTAATTGATTAATACAATCCGAATTACAATATTTTCGCAGCATGGGAATTTTCAAACAACTAGCTGAGTATCTCTATATCAAAAAAAGAGATCCTAATGAAGAAAGAACTCAATGGATGAAATTGATGGATGGAATGAACCGCCTATCCATTTTTGTTTTTCTGTTTGGATTATTAGTAGTCCTGTTTAAACTATTTATTCTGCCCTTATTTAAGTAAGGAATAAAAAGCACACTTAGTACATATATAATTATGACATACAACTTTATGTAGTACAGGAAACTATACTTTTTGCTGCTTTAACTGATGCATTTCCACCTTCGGATAATAAAGATTTTAATGCGCTATAGTCTTCTTTCAATTTTTGTCGATTTTCAATACTAGTTAGTAATTGTGACAATTCAATAGAAAGGTTTTCTGTGGTCATTTGATCCTGAATCAATTCTTTTACAACTAATCTATCCATGATAAGATTAACTAAACAAATAAACTTAATTTTAATTAGCCGCTTCCCAATTTGGTAACTTATATTACTTCCCTTGTAACAAACAACTTCAGGTATGCCAAACAAAGCAGTTTCAAGCGTTGCAGTTCCACTTGTTACTAATGCAGCTTTAGACTTCAATAATAAGTTATACGTTTCGTTGCTTACGACTGAAACATTTGAATAAGGCGCCAGAAATGATTCATAAAAGGAATCATCAAGTCCAGGCGCTTTTGCAACTACAAATTGATAGTCAGGAAAACCAGTACTAACAGCTAGCATAACAGGCAATTTCTTTTCTATCTCCTGCTTCCTACTGCCCGGCAACAAGGCAACTATAGGCAGACTGTTATTCCTTTTTTCAATTTCTGTTTGATGTGATGAAATGTAGTTCTCTATAACCTCCACAAGTGGATGACCAACATATTCAACATCCCACTGCCATTTGCTTTTAAAATATTCTCTTTCAAATGGAAGAATAACTAGCATCTTGTCAATACATTGTTTCATCTTCTTAACTCTATTTTCCTTCCATGCCCAAACTTGAGGAGAAATATAATAAACAATTTTATAACCCTGTTTCTTACCCCACTCGGCAATACGAAGATTAAATCCAGGATAATCTATTAGCACAATAACATCGGGTTTGTAAGAGGCAATGTCAGATTTACAAAATGAAATATTCTTAAGGATAGCGGGTAAATTCTTAACAACTTCAATAAACCCCATAAAAGCAAGTTCTCTATAATGCTTAACTAGTGTTGCACCCGCTGATTCCATCAGGTTACCGCCCCAACAACGAATATCGGCAGACTCATCTATCAATCTCAATTGTTTAATTAAATTGCTGCCATGCAAATCACCACTTGCCTCTCCCGAAATTATATAATACTTCATGATGCTTTTTGAGTGTACGAAATTTTGTTTATTAGTTCGTGCCTTTATAGTCTCTATTTGATGTACTTCCCTAGAACAGGTAGTTTCTTAAATTCTTTTCTCTCTATTAATAGTAAAAACCAACAATAGACATATACCAACAATGTTGCAACTGCTAAACCGAACCAATTATTTGACCACAAAAGCATAACTCCTTTATGTATAAAAAAGAATAAAACAACGATTACCATATAAGCCACTAACTTTTTCCAAGCATAGGGTATATAATAATGTTTCTGCCCCCAAATGAAACTCATGACCATCATTGTACCATAACATAAAAATGTTGCCCATGCACTAGCCATAAAGCCAAAACGAGGAATAAAAAAATAATTAACTATCAATGTAATAAGTGTGCCTGTAAGCGTTATATAAGTACCTGCAATTGTTTTATTACTCAATTTAAACCATACGCTGAGGTTATAGTAGATGCCCAAAAATATATTAGCCAATAAAAGAATAGGAACTACAGCTAACCCAACTCGATATTGTGCACCTATAAAGTACTGCCAAATAGGGATATAAAGAGCTACCACTAAAAACATGAGCGTAATAACTATCACAAAAAACTTCATAACGCGGGCATAAGTTCGTTGAGGACTTGCACTCTCTGCTTGTTTAAAGAAAAAGGGTTCTGCCCCCATCTTAAACGCTTGAATAAATAGAGTGATTAGAATCGATAGTTTATAACAAGCATTATAAATTCCTACTTGTCCCTCCTTGAATTCTTGCGTTCCAGGCAACCATTTATTGAGCATTAATCGATCAAAAGTCTCATTAACAATTCCTCCTAATCCAACAATCAAAAGCGGTAATGAATAAAGCATCATTTCTTTCCATAGCCTTATGTTGAATCTTAACCTTATTTGTTTGATTTCTGAAAATAAGAGTATCAATGTAAAAATAGATTGTACCAAATTGGCAAATACCACATAGTTGATTGGATTCGTATTCTTGTCAAATACTAGCCGAACAATATTATTAGGTTCATTTTCAAGCTTACCTGCACAGTAACCAATAAAAAACCATGTTAGTAGCATGTTAATGGAGATGCCCGTAATCTTTACAAAGGCAAATTTAACAGGTCTTCCTTCCTGACGTAATCGTGCAAAAGGGATTGTGCTAAGCGTGTCAAAAGCAATAATTAGGATACTATATTGAATGATTTTAGGAAATGTACTCAAGCCAATCTGATCTCCTATAGCCGTCTGGTTGAACCATAATAAAATTGTAAAGAGGAGAGTCGTAATAAAGAGGGAGATAGCCGTTGTACTGTAAATACTCTTTTTATACTCTTCTCGAGCCGAGAATCGGAAATAAGCAGTCTCGAATCCATAAGTAAAAATAACGTTCAGTACAGGTAAGGCAGAATAAATCAAACCCATTTTACCAAAATCTGACGTCTTGATATGATGGGAGTAAGTTAAAAAGGGTGTCAGCAAGTAATTAATAAACCTTGCGGCAATAGAACTTAATCCATACCACATAGTTTGTGATGCTAATTTTTTAATATTACTCAATGTATGATTAGTGTTTATCTTTTACCTCAAAGTATGCAAAGTAAGGTAGTTGTGAGGAATAAGCTATACGTTTTAAGTAATGGAACAAAATGTAATTCACAATAAACTACTCAAATTATTTTTCAGTATCCCTAAACCCTACCCCCTCTACCTTACAACTCATAATTTAATACTTACAACTTAACTTATAACCTAAAACTTCCCATGCAGACAATAAATTTTTAAAAAGCAAATGTAATGTTAGTGAACGTGAATGTATGAGGCAGGAACATTTTCTTTTCCAGGTTCAGCAAAACGCTTGTCTCTTATAAAAGCAGTGTCGCTTAAAGAATATAAAAAAGCAGTTAGTTGCCCTATCTCATAATTAGTTAACGGCAGCTTATTTCTTAACAAACTATCTGTTGTCGGTCCTACTGTCATTTTGCTGCGATAATGCTCAAATACATTCATCAAGCTAAAAAATCGACCATCGTGTCCATAAGGAGATGTGTAAGCAACATTGCGCAAACTTGGAACCCTAAATTTCAATGAATCTTCCCGTTTGTGCGTTTTACTCATACGTCCAAAGTCTTGTAAATAAGGATAGACATTCATCCCTATATTTCGATAAGTATAATCTGTAAACATAGGTTCGGGATGACAAGTCTCGCACTTTGTTTTAAAAATACCATATCCCAGTTGTTCAGGCAAAATAAACTTATCTTCTCCGCGCATCACCTTATCATATTTACTATTACTACTAACTAACATCAGCATAAACTGAGTTAAAGCCTTCATTATTCTTGGAGTCGTAATAGTTGTATCACCAAAAGCATTTTTAAACATTCTATGATAGGTGGTATCCTTACTTAATTTGAAAACAACGCTATCCATTTTCTCTCCCATCTCGTTTGTTGCTATAATATGCTCGATTGGCTGAAGCTCAAGTGTAGCAATGCTACCATCATGCATAAACTCTTTTGTCCAAGCTAAATTAAAAAGTGCAGGAGCATTGCGAGTCGTCTGAGAATTATTGAAACCGTGACTAAAATTGTGATCGTAAGTGGCAAATGCCGAAAATTGTTGATGACAGCTAGCACAGGGATAATTACCATCTTTACTCAATCGCCCATCATAAAACAATTTCCTACCAAGATCAAAACCTTCAACTGTGATAGGATTCTTTTTAAAATTATAAATAGGCTTTGACCAACCTTTAGGTACTACAAACGGAATGATTGTCCCAATAACTTTAGTAGTACTCTCTTTCTCAACCAATGTTGCAGAAAGAAAGATAGTAAATAATAAGAATATGATAATTATATAATGCCTTTTCACCTAGTAACCATCTTTATTTACCTTACTGCGATACGATTTAATGAGTGAATTCCGCTTCTTGCTTTCAATCCTTTTTTCTTTTGCAGCCTTATTAGGATGAGTGGCAATGCGCAATTTCTTTTTTATTAATGCAAGATTTACCAATTCATTGATTTTAACAATAACATTTGTTTTGTTGTCGAGCTGCGTCCTTGCAGTTTGTGATTTTACTAATAGTAGCCCTTCGGATGTTATTTTATTGCTTAGTTTTTGGAAGATAATTTGTTTTTGCACTTCAGTAATAAGGGCAGAAGCACTAATATTCCACCTGCCTTCTACCATTGTCTCCACTTTGTTCACGTTTTGCCCGCCACTGCCACTGCTTCTTGCGGTTTGAAATTGTAATTCAGCAGTAATGTCTATGTTCATTGAATAAAAATAAGAGAAAATACCGAATAGGAGACCATTTAATCAATTATAGAAACATTAAAAATTATATTCCGAAAACCCGTGTAGATATTACTATGTTTTTCATTGTTACTAGTCAAGAGGTTTTACCACAAGTGAAACTAGGAAAAAGCAAAGAGACTAAGTTTTCTAAGATATTGCCTATTGCTGAGTCAAGCACGCTAACAACTAACATTTAAGGCGAATTTTTCAGAAAAATGATTTATTCTTTCTGAAAACCACTAAATTCTTTGCAAAAAATGACAAATTTATTTTAAATAATACCGCATTCTTTAAAAGAAATGCACCCACAAGTGCATGACAGAGTTAGGTGCTTGCAGTTACTAAAATCCTAATAGTTATTGGTTATTACAATTTAACACAGATTACGCAATAGACTCGGTATGGAGTTTTCAAATACAAAAAAGACAAGTTTTTATACAGATTTTTTGACTGAAGACATAATAAATTACGTTGAAGTCAAACAAATCAAGTAAACGCTTGTGTTTGAATTGGTTGTGAATTGTAATAGTGTCCTATTGTGTAATCTGGGTTTAACTTAAATAAGTGATGTAATTAAAATCAATTGAGCAAATTCTATCTGATGTAAATACGCTTTTACTTAAAAATTAAAACGTACCACTTCCTTACCTGCAACTACTTACTTATACTATGATATATTTTGTTTTAAATAAGACCTCCAGTCTCTTAAGTAAGACCAAAAGACTCTTAAGCAACACCACTAGCCTCTAAAGCAAGAGTGCCAACGTCTTAAGCAACACCTCTACGGTCTAAAACTTCACCTAAAATGTCTTAGTTAAGACATTTTTCCTGTTAGCTAAGAGACTAAAGATGCTAATTAAGAGTCTAGACCTCTTAGCTAAGACATCAGGACTCTTAGCTAAGACACTTGGACTGTAAGCTAAGACATCAGAACTCTTAGCTAAGACATCAGAACTGCTAGACAAGAGATTAAACCTGTTAGCTAGTGGCCTAAACCTGTTAGCTAACACGTGACCCTTCCTGAAATTACTTGACAGTTTTTGGTGTTAATATTAATATTAGTTTACTGTAATTTGGGCTATTACTTATGCAAGAATACAGCTTTGTTTTTTAATACTGCTTCTTGTTTTCACCCTTTATTTTATTCCTGCTTTTTCTTGTCATTAAGGACTCTTATTCCTGT
>CANCPA010000038.1 GCA_947379895.1 Chitinophagaceae bacterium
GCTTCTGCCTGCCTCATTGCCAATAAAGTTTGTTGTGGATTTGCACCCATTGCCACCTGTGCAACATATACGTTACCATAAGATATTGCCTGTAAGGCTAAATCCTTCTTTCCTACAGTTTTTCCTGCGGTCGCAAATTTGGCAGTAGCAGCAGTAGGCGTTGCCTTAGAAGATTGACCTCCTGTATTGCTATAAACCTCCGTATCTAACACGAGGATATTTACATTTCTCCCACTTGCCAATACATGGTCTAATCCACCCGAACCAATATCATAAGCCCATCCGTCACCACCAATTAACCACACAGTTCTACGAACCAAATGGTCGGAAAGTGACATTAATTGTTTTGCCAAAGGCGTATTCAGTTCCTGCAAACGAGCAGTGAGTTTTTCGACTCGCAACCTTTGCATCATCAAATGTGACTCGGTTAATTGTGGTGCATGTAAGATATCATTTGCCAGCTCATCCCCTACCTCTGTTTTTAATTGTTCTAGAAAATCCATTGCTACCGCCAAATGCTTATCTGCTGCCACCCGGATACCTAAACCAAACTCGGCATTATCTTCAAATAATGAGTTAGACCAAGCGGGGCCTCTTCCATCCTTATTCTTTGTATAAGGTGTAGTTGGCAGATTTCCTCCGTAAATAGAAGAACAACCTGTAGCATTTGCCACCATCAAACGATCACCAAATAACTGTGTAAGTAATTTGATATACGGCGTTTCGCCACAACCTGCACAAGCACCTGAAAATTCGAATAAAGGTTCCAAGAATTGCGTTCCACGAACAGAGGCAAAATCGACCTTTGAACGATCATTAAATGCAATGCTTTCAAAGAACTTAATATTCTCTTTTTCTCTTTCAAGAATCGGTACCTTATCACCCATATTGATGGCCTTCTTTGTTTTATCCGTCAAATTAAAGGCAGGGCAGGCATCCACGCATAAAGTACAACCTGTACAATCTTCAGCATATATCTGTAGGGTATATCTTGTTTCAGGAAAGCCTCTTGCACTAATTTTTGCAGATTGAAAGCCTGCAGGAGCATTTTCTAGTACCTCTTGATTATAAAACTTAGCACGAATAACGCTATGGGGACAAACGAAACTACAGTTACCGCATTGAATACATGTTTCCTCATCCCAAATTGGAACGGTATCGGATACATTCCTCTTTTCCCAATGTGTAGTTCCACTAGGATAAGTGCCATCAATCGGCATCATACTTACAGGCAGGTTATCACCATTGCCCTTCATCATCTCGGCGGTGACTAATTGTACAAATTCAGGTGCATCCAAAGAAACTGTCAACGGAAAGCCTTCCTTAGTACTCACTTTTGAAGGCACTTTTACCTCATGCAAATGATTCAGAGATTGGTCAACAGCATTATAATTTAAGTCGATGATTGCCTGTCCTTTTTTAGAATACGTCTTTTTAATTGCCTGTTTAATTTGCTCAATCGCTTCTTTCTGAGGCAATACCCCCGACAAGGCAAAGAAACAAGTCTGCATAATGGTATTCGTACGATTACCCATTCCAGTTTTTTCGGCTACGGCAGATGCATCTATCACATAAAACTTCAGTTTCTTTTCAATCAATTGTTGCTGAACGGGTGCAGGCAAATGATTCCAAACTTCATCTTTCCCAAAAGGGCTATTCAATAAGAAAACGCCACCCTTCTTCGCCTTATCAAGGATGCTTACCATTTGTATAAACTTAAATACATGACAAGCAATGAAGTTCGCCTGAGTAATCAGGTAAGGTGCTTTAACAGGTGTTTTACCAAAACGAAGGTGAGAAACAGTCTGCGAACCCGACTTTTTAGAGTCATATACAAAATATCCTTGAGCATACATTTCAGTGTTCTCACCAATGATTTTGATACTATTCTTATTGGCAGAAACGGTTCCATCTGCACCTAAACCATAAAACAATGCCGACGTCATTCCTTCTTGTTCCAATTCATAATCCGTATCATATTCTAAACTTGTATGAGTAACATCATCATTGATACCGATCGTGAAATGATTTTTTGGCTTATCCTTTTTCAGCTCATCAAAAATTGCCTTCACCATTGCAGGGGTATATTCTTTGGAAGATAATCCATAACGTCCTCCAATTGTTTTGGGCAACACCTCCAAATTTCCTGCACTATAGGCTTCGGTAAGTGTAGTCATCACATCCTTGTAAAGTGGTTCTCCATCAGCACCCGGTTCCTTTGTCCTATCCAATACAGCAATATGCTTAACTGAGGCAGGGAGGGCAGCTAATAATTGTTCGCTAGGGAAAGGGCGGTACAACCTAATATTGATAACCGCTACCTTTTCGCCTGTTGCCGCAAGTGCTAAGGCGGTTTCATTAGAAGTTTCTGCCCCTGAACCCATGATTACAATTACTCGTTCAGCATCGGCAGCACCGGTGTATTCTACTAATTGATATTGACGTCCGGTAAGGGAAGAAAACTTGTCCATTTGTCGCTGAACAATTTCTGGAATTTTATCATAAAATGTATTCACTGTTTCCCTTGCCTGAAAATATACATCTGGATTTTGAGCGGTACCACGAATGAAGGGATGGTCAGGATTTAAAGCCCTACGGCGATGTGCGAAGATGAGTTCGTCATCAATCATGAAACGGATATCATCATCGCTCAACATATTTATCTTACTTACTTCATGAGAAGTTCTGAATCCATCGAAAAAATGAATGAAGGGCACCCTAGATTCGAGTGTTGATGCCTGTAAAATCAAGGCTAAGTCGTGTGCTTCCTGCACATTATTAGAAGATAACAAGGCAAAACCGGTCATTCTAGCGGCCATCACATCACTATGGTCACCGAAGATTGAAAGTCCCTGTGCAGCTAAAGAACGGGCTGCCACATGAAATACAGTTGCAGTCAATTCACCTGCAATCTTATACATGTTTGGCAACATTAACATTAAACCTTGCGAGGCCGTAAAAGTGGTGGTCATCGTACCTGCTTGTAATGCACCGTGAACAGTTCCTGCTGCACCACCTTCACTCTGCATCTGAATTACATCGGGAATATTACCCCAAATATTTTTTAGTCCCAAAGCATTCCACTCATCGCATAATTCCGCCATCGTAGAAGAGGGTGTAATTGGATAGATGGCGCAAACCTCATTTACCCGATAAGCGATTGAAGCGGCTGCTTCATTTCCATCAATTGTTTTAACTATACTATTTTTCATCTCAATAATTTTGTGTTTGAAGAATGTGATTTAAGAAGTTATACCTTTTAAGTATTACGTTTTAAGTTGTAGGTTATAAGTATTAGGTTGTAGGTAAAAGGGTGACTTTAGTTCAAATTGTATCTTTCAATCTAAATTAATTTTTCTCCTTATCCAACAATCTCATTATAACTTCTACTTACTCACTGTTTTACTTGAACGGAAGTTTTCAGGAATCATCTCAATTGCATGACAAGGGCATTGTTCATAGCAAACAGCACATCCTGTACACTTATTGTAATCATATTGATAACGACTTCCCTTACCCAACTTTATAATTGCATCTTCGGGACATGAACCTAAACATCCATCACATTCAAAACAGTTACCACAACTTAGGCAACGTTGCGCTTCATATAGTGCTTCTGATTCAGAGAATCCACTCAATACTTCTTCAAAATTGTTAGCTCTTTCATCTGCAGCGAGCATCTCTTGAATCTGTTTTGGTGCCAATGTATTATACCAAACATGTAGCTTATCAGGGCCTACAATTGGGTGCTTCAATGGTTTTATATAATTAATTCCCCTCAGATAGGCATTAATATAACGAGCCGCTTTTTTGCCATGTCCAACGGCGATTGTAACAGTTCTAGAACCGGGAACCATATCACCGCCTGCAAAAACGCCTTCATAACCTGTCATCATTGTTTCGTCAACCTCTACAGTATCGTCATTATTAAATTGGATGCCAGGCAATTTTCTCAAAAAATTAGTATCCGCATCTTGTCCGACAGCCATGATTAAAGAATCTGCCTCTAGTTGTTCAAATTTTCCTGTAGCGGTGAGTTTGCCATCCACAATTTCCATTACTTCTACAGTAAATGACTTATCGTCAATAGCCTTAATTGTTCTCAACCAATTAATTTTTACTCCTTCCGTCAATGCCTCTTCTGCTTCAAAATCATGTGCAGGCATATTTTCTCTGTCTCTTCTGTATATGATAAAGGCTTCGGCTCCTAATCTCTGAGCGGTTCTTGCTGCATCCATTGCGGTATTTCCACCACCATATACAGCCACTCTCCTACCTAGTTTAGGAACGTTACCCGTTTCTACATCACGCAAAAAACTAACTGCATCAATCATCTTGACTGCATTTTGTCCATGTATATCCACTTTTTTGGCTAACCCTGCACCGATTGCAATAAATACTGCATCAAAGTTACCTTTCACCTTTTCGAGTGCAATATCCTCTACCTTATAATTCACTCTAGTTTTAATGCCCATATACAATATCCTTTGAATTTCTGCATTAAGGATATGCCTAGGCAAACGATAGGATGGGATGCCAAAATGGAGCATACCACCCAAAATAGGCCCCGCTTCATAAATTTCCACATCATGTCCTGCACGTGTCAAATGGTAAGCAGCAGAAAGACCACTAGGACCACCACCAATAATTAATACCCGCTTGCCAGACCTGTCATGATTAAATCGGATACTCCATTTCTTTTCAAGTGCTGTATCACCCAAAAAACGTTCAATTGCATGAATACTTACCGGACTATCTGTTGCAGTCCTATTACAAGCCGACTCGCAGGGATGATAGCAAACACGACCGTGAACGGAAGGAAGCGGATTTTCTTCTACTAACTTCTGCCAAGCCTCTTCATATTTACCTTCTTGCGCCAAACCCAACCAAGCCTGAATGTTTTCGCCTGCGGGACAGGCATTATTACAGGGAGGTAAAAAATCCATATATACAGGATGTTGTGTACGTAATGCACCAGTTCCTTTTGCGTGTTTCTGCAAATCTGCAGGTGCAGTCATGTCCTTTTTGCTCATCATTTCAAGCTCTTTTTGTGTGTATTAATTACTTTAAACGCGGTAAAAATATAAGGGGATAACTTGCTATAAGATGACTTTAGTCAGGTAAACTAACTATTTTTGATAAAGTTTAAGTATTTATGTAATTGCAATCGTTTTCGGGAAATAAATTGGTAAATTATTATAAACGCATCTTACTATTTCGGAAATTTCATTATGCTAAAGAACAGAATAATAAGACTAATTAATTCAAATTAGTAAAGCGATGACATCAATTTCATTAAAATATAAGGTCATTCCTTTAGAACTAATATGAGTTTCTCCACCATCTATATCTATTTCCTCACTGACAGGATAGGCTTCTTCATCTTCTATTTGAGTTTCTTAATAGTCAGTCAGACATTTATTAATCATCATTAACTAAATACAATTTCCATTGTTTTTTTGTTATTGTAATATCAAAAATGACAATTTTGAATTCAAAAGAATCATTATTGAATTATCACTTGTTTAACTGTATTCTCTCCCATTCCAACCGCCTTCAATAAGTAGATTCCTTTTTGCAACTTTCCATTCTTGTTCAAATCAATCAATAAGTGATTCTTTCCATTCAGCACATTTGTCTTATAGGATAGTAAATGTTTGCCAATAGCATTTGTCAATTCAAAAGACAATGACTTACTAGTTTTTAGATTTAATAGAATATTCAAAGTACCATTTGTTGGATTTGGGCTGATACTCCACGATTCGTTGTTTAAAATTGCTTCATTAATTTCATTCTCTTCACATTTCAACGCAATTTCATTATAGTTAGCATCGTATGCAAAAATATTTGTAACGTTTGAAGTCAACTGCATTCTTTCGTTCAAAATGATTCCCTTCTTTTTAAAAATGAGGTCAATTAATATTGTACTATCGGGTAAAGTCTTTGTAAGTCCATTATTATCAATCCATAAGAAAGAGAGGTTTCCTTCAGAAGTATGATTAGTTCCTAAATCAAAATTCAACAAATTGTTTTCAGTCCCATTAAACTGCATCAAGTCGGGATTAAAAGAAAGGGTGAATTGCATAGCAAGAACATCTTTATAATTTCTAACCCTTATAGGTATATGAACTTCATCTTTCTGATAATCAAATTGTGGTGTATAAAAAAGATGAATCGGTGAAGTAGAATTGCTTGTTCCCAAAACAGAGGAATTCCAATCGTAGTTAACGTCGCCAAGTTTTACTCCAATAAAACTTTGCTTATTAATATTAGCGCTAAGAGTATTAAATGCAAAACTATCTCTAAAGGGAAATGGATTTTGAGGGTTAGAAAATAAGAAGTTGCTATCTACAAATGCCCATTTCCTATTTCCTTTAAATGCCGTATCTATTCCAAGTAATAACCGTTTAATAGCAATCATATCGAGGATATCGACATTTCCTGAATTATTAACATCAGCAGCAATTGTTTTGTAAGGCGAATCAAAGGGTGTCTTGCTTTGAATATGTGCCTGAATCAAACCTATATCTGCAACTGTTATACCATTTAATTTGCTGACATCATTGCTTTTTGAAGGTCGGATGACATGCGGATATTTCCCGTAAAAAAAAGTACTATAATTTCCATTGACAATCATTTTTTGTGTGGCAATACCCTTAACTTTTACAGAATCAGTGAGTGTAACATTTGGAATTGTTGTATTATTTGGATTCGTAATCCTTCCACTAATTGTGTAACAGGGAACATCGTAGGCAGCCACTTCATCAGAGGTACTGTTCGAACTCCCTTGTATGGCACTATACCCCATTCCTCTTCTTGCAAATGCATTCCATATTGCACAATGATACGTGCTATTGAACAATATAGAATCAGCAGCAAGAATGGCATCACGGCTATCCAAAAAGCCGGGACTGCAAGGTTGAAGTTTTAGTCCGTTCATCACTAACTGCAGCGCAATAACATTTCCTCCTGAATTATTAGCATTAAACAAATTACTACTTATTGATCCTACTTGCTGAATAATGTTCCATGTCATATCCCATAATGCAGAACACCAAACTTCGCCGGTATAATGCACCTCCCCATTCTTAAGCAAATCCGCATAGGTATGTGGATTAATTGTCATGTTAGTAGAATAAGGATAGGCTCGATTGCCATTACCTGCAGAAATCTGACTGTAGGCATAACAAGCATGGGTTCTGCTTTTTGATCCATCCGTAAGTAATGCTGTACTCCAATTTGTTGTCATCATCAAGCTAAGATAATCACTCCATCCCTCGCCTGCCTGCTCTTTATTTGCTAGACATGTACAATTATTTGGCCCCCCTGTTAACCGATTAGAAATCCCATGTGCATATTCGTGGGTAACAATTCCATTATCTAAAGCTCCATCAAAACTAATAGCAGTATAGATTGATACGTTTACAGTATTTCCTGCAGTGAGTTGTGTAGCAATGAGTCTGCCTGTAGCACTATCTACCATTACAGCAGGCATTGTAATACTTGTATCTAATCCATTCATAGTGAGTTGAGAACCCGCTTTGTTACATATTACAGCAGCTATAGCACCTGCAAGTTGTGCATTTTTAATTTGAGTGGTATAGGCACATCCACTTACATATATAAAAGCGATTTTGCCTGAAATATTATTTACAGGGGCTTTGCAGGCATTATGAGTGGTAGTTGAAGTTGCTGAATCGTTATAAAAAATAACATTACCTACTCTTGCACCGACTTTTTTCATTAGGTTATATGGGCTTACATTGCTTTCTCTTGCATAATAACTACCTCCAATTGAAGATGGGCTATTAATATTAATAAGGTTACTTGCAGGTGAATATAAATACATCTGCATACGAGGATTTTGACCATCAGGAGGCGTGGCAAAATTGGCATTATCATAGCCTCCACCATCTTGATTTTCTGCAAAAACAGGATCCCCCCCTATTCCTCCTCGTCCTAAATTACTTTGTTGAAAATTACCTGCAGACTCTGTAAAACCATATTGATAAAATAGGTCATGCATAATATTATTCCAATAAAAAAGGTTGTCTGTAGAGAACTGTCTATTGACAGTAGTTGTTGGAGGTTGTGTTATATCTAGATTTCTTTTGAATGTAAGAGTGGGGAAATTAGTAGTAGAGGTATCTGTCCTTCCAGACGCATCTTTTTTGAGACTATCATCGTACGCATAAACATTATTTCCTCTTGTGAAATTATAGTTCGAGGTACTATCAAAATGCCATCCATAAGTAGTTGCATTATTCAAATTACCCACCTTTGTCCAAGGATTAGTTTCAACAGCAATATTACCTACAAATCTATTTTCGTAGGGGTAAGGAATTACATTGTAATAGGCCGTATTTGCTTGTGGAGGAGGTGGGGCATAGTAGTCATTAGTAAATTTAGACCTATTTTCTACCTTATAATTTTTATATAATGATGAAAAGTCCATCTGATTTCCCGAATGGTCAGCTTCATAAACTGTAAAGTTTGTTTTGGTTAATATATCCCCATTTGCAGCATCAATGTTGATATTCCAATAGTCATTACAATTAATAACATCCAAACTGATATTCCAAGCTAGTTTAAAACTATTCCCCTCATCATTACTTGCCCAAACAAGCTGTGCCTTAATATTTTGCTTGGCAATATTACTAGATATGTAAATGATTTTTTTGTCTTGATTAGGAGTATCCGTCAATTCAAAAAATGAATCGGTTAAAGAAAGATTCAAGTATTTGGCAATCCTTTTAATAGCTTCAATTGCCGATATTGAATGGGTAGGGTTATTGGTAATATTTTCAATATTGTGAATAAAAGTGCCAGCAATATATTGAATATCTCCATTCAAAATAGTTACTGATTTTATTTGATTATACACAGGGATACCCAAATAAGTTTGTTGTAAGTATACGTGCGAAAGTCCTGTTGTGTTATCAGTATAACTGCTTGAAATTATAAAAGAAGTATCTAGTTTTGATGAAACAGACAATATGCGCATAATATCTTTTTTATCACGATACTGTGCCCTTAAAGAAAAGCAGCTAATCGTTAAAATAATAAAAATAAAAATATATAAGCGCATGTTTAGCTACTTGTTAATAGAGCAATAAATATATGAGATTAAATTATTATTTTTTATTTTTTTAAAATATCAAAACTCATTAAACCATTAGATTCAACTAAAGTTCATTCCGTTTCATGAGGGTAAAAATAAAAATAGAATTCATAATTAAGCGGAATCTTTTTTCTCCAATTCTAAAACCAATAGATGCGAGACGCAATTAAACCCAGATTACGCAATAGGACTCTATTACAATTCACAACCACTTCAAACACAAGCTTTTACTTGATTTGTTTGACTTCAACATAATTTAGTTAACCTTGTGTTCCTTGTATATTCTTTGTTTGCATTGAGGTAATGCCCACTGAGAAGTAACGATTATTCAAACAAAACTAAAAAGGTCATCCTGTTTCCAGAATGACCTTAATATTTAACTAAAAGTAAAAAACTTATAACTTAATACGTAGTACGTATTACTTATTTAGCTTTCCCTTCACCTTCTTCTAATTTAGCACGGATGTCTGCTAGAGCGCTCAAATCACCTAATGTAGATTTTTCAACTTTTGCTTGAATAACCTTCACTTCTTTTTGCGTCTTTTCAGATTCAGCTCTAGCTTCTTTCTTAGCTGATTCCTTAACTTCTGCTTGTGCTTGTTCCCAAACACGAGTATGACTTAACAAGATACGTTTGTCGTTTCTGTCAAATTCAATAACCACAAAATTCAAAGTTTCTTCAGCAGCTACAGTTTTACCATCTTCTTTATTCAAGTGACGGGCAGGTGCAAAACCTTCCAAACCATACACTAATTGAACTAAAGCACCCTTATCGTCCCTGCGTGTTACAGTTCCTTCATGAACGCTACCAATAGAGAAAGTATCTTCAAGTGTACTCCAAGGATCTTCTTCTAATTGTTTGTGTCCTAATTGAAGTTTACGGTTGTCTTTATCGATACCCATAATCATGATGTCGATGTTTTGACCAACCTTAACATAATCGCTAGGGTGATTCAAGCGTTTCAACCAACTTAAATCGCTGATGTGAATCATACCACCAATTCCAGGCTCAAGTTCAACAAACACACCGTAAGGAGTGATGTTTTTTACAAGACCCTTATGTTTGCTTTCAACAGCATATTTATTTTCAATAGTATCCCAAGGATCGCTAGTCATTTGTTTGATAGACAAGCTCATCTTGCGGGTATCCTTATCAAGGGTAACCACCTTAGAATCATGTTCATCACCCAATTTAAAGAATTCCTTAGCGTTAACAGGTGTATTAGCCCAAGTAATTTCACTTACGTGTACTAATCCTTCAACTCCCGGACGAACTTCTAAGAATGCTCCATAATCTTCAATGTTAACTACCTTACCTCTAACCACTGATCCTTCAATCAATTCAGCAGGTAATACATCCCAAGGATGTGGAGTTAGTTGTTTCAAACCTAAGCTGATACGTTTCTTGTCATCATCAAAGTCTAATACAACCACTTGAACCTTTTGGTCAATTTTCAATAACTCACTAGGGTGAGAAATTCTACCCCAAGAGATATCTGTGATATATAATAAACCATCTAAGCCACCAAGATCCATGAAGGCACCGAAGTCTGTAAGGTTTTTAACAACCCCTTCCAATACCTGTCCTTTTTCAAGTTTGCTCATTATTTCAACACGTTGTGCTTCAATATCGCTTTCAATCAATGCCTTGTGAGATACAACTGCATTCTTGATTGTTTCGTTAATCTTAACAACCTTGAATTCCATAGTCTTACCAACAAACTGATCGTAGTCCAATACAGGCTTAACATCAATTTGAGATCCTGGCAAGAATGTCTCCATACCAAATACATCTACAATCAAACCGCCCTTCGTCTTGCTAGTAACATAACCGGTAACAACTTCACCTGTCTTATTAACCTCAACAATACGTTGCCAAGCACGGTAGCTTTTAGCACTCTTACGGCTTAAAGTAAGATTGCCATGTTTGTCTTCCTTTTCAACAACCATAACTTCTACAATGTCACTAACTTTAATGCCATGTAAATCGCGGAATTCGTTCAAAGAAATTAAACCATCACTTTTAAAGCCAATGTTAACTACAACATCTGTGTTAGTTACACCAACAACAGTACCGTTAATAATTTCACCGTCTTCAATTTGTATGAAAGTGTTTTCATACACTCTGTCATACTTTTCTTTAACATCTTTAGCGTATAAACTAACATTACGTTTGTCAACGCTCCAATCAAAATCATCATGTGCAGTCACAATAGCTTCAACTACTGGTTCTGCCACTTTAACTGGTTCAACTGCTGCAGGAGCTACTACAGCTTCAACTGCGATTACTTCTTCTACAGGAGCTTCTGCTACAACTACTGTTTCTTCAACAGCAATTACAGGTTCGTCTACTGCAACTGCAGGAGCAGCTTCAGGAGTAACAGTTTCTTCTACTACGATAGCAGCAGGAGTTTCGTCAACAACAGTTTCTGTTGTTTCTTCTACAGGTGTGTTTGTTGTTGCAGTGCTAGCATCACTCACCTCTTCAAGGTTTGCTGCGCTATCCTGAGCGTCTGCATTTAATTGTTTAATAAATAAATCCATGATTTAAAATCCGAAGCTTTTTTATTTCGGGCTGCAAAAGTAAGGGAGTCCTTTGAATTACAATACAGTAAATTAATAATATTGGAATAAAAAGGGTTACTTTAGGACTATAAAAAACAAAAAGTGATGAGTTTATCGTCCGATAGCACTCATCACTCCTGTTTTGGTTAAAAAAAATCAATCATTTAAACAAGTGCTCAACATTCAGATTATCATTCAGCTCTTGAAAATAGTAACTAATTATTACTCATGTTACGCAGCATTTAAACACTTAATAAAGATTTACCACACACTATAGGCACATAGAATTTTTGTTACTACTCAGGTATTTTTACCACTAGGGTCACAAGGTTTTGAACAAAGAAACACAAGGAAAAGTAAACAGTTTATTTATTTGCCTGTCAATTATTTTAAAAGAAGTCCTAGTGTTCCTTGTTTTTTCTTCGTTGCCCTTGTGGTAGAACCTCCTGAGTAGTAACGAAACTTCTTTACACTTGAGTCTATGTGAACTTAAAGTGAAACGCTTTTTACCTTAGTTATTGTTTTCTTTGTGTCTTATGTGCCTATGTGGTAACCATTTTTTTATAATTTTTGAACTTTCATAAGGTGAGCATATTATTTAAACTCAATGTTTAAATATTCTAATATCTTGTAGGCAGGGATACAAAATGCAACCCCTTCTGCACCACCTCCAATTAATTTTGAAACTACAACACCGTAAAGTGCCCCATCCTTGTTAAACATAGGGCCTCCACTATTACCAGGACTGATACTAATATTAGTTTGTATCAAGTTTACATTATTTACATTTCTTTCACTAGAGATAATTCCTTTTGAAGCAGATTGACCAAGCTCAATTGATTTTGGAGCACCCATAACAAAGACTTCTTCTAATGCATTGAAATTCTTTTTTGATGGCAATTCAAAACATTTTTCAAAAGAGTAATTAATCTTAAGCAAGGCTAAATCCTTCGATTTTGAATATTTCTCAATTGAAGCTTTAATTTTTTGACCCTCACCTAATATGATAGTAACATCACTTTGTTTTGTAGGATCTTCATTTGCAATAACATGATAATTGGTAATAATATATCCATCATTACTAATCGCAAATCCACTTCCATGACCTTTACTTGTTTTAACAATAACAGTACAATTTTGTGCATCGCCTGCCATCTTTAAATAAGAGTTCGGTTTTGTAAGTGTAGTTAATGCAATCTTGCTTTCAGTAACAGAAGTTTCAATTTTTGTATAGTTATTAATGCCAGGATTTGTCAACACTTGATTTAGTGAATTTTCAACCATATCGCCAAGCATTAATTTAAAATCAGCATCTTTTCTATTGGTATGCATTACAAATTCGCCTGATTGCGACCTAACAGTTATGCTTTTTAGCACTTCTCCATAGCTATTCATCACATCCCATTTAATATCAGACTTAGCTATAAAAAAACTAGGGGCAATATAGCCTAATTGAGAATAGATGCTATAAAAAGTAAGTGACTTGATGTTTGCTTTTAATGTTAAACTATTTAAGTTATCCTTGAAAATCAAGTTTACAGTATCAATGAAACCTGTTTCCTTCAATACTTTTTCAATCTCATTTGAAAATATTGAATTATCAACCTTTATATCTTCATTACCAACAGAATTCCCTTTATTCTTTTTAGATTCTGGTTTTTGCTCTTCTTTATCAATTTTCTTTAAATAATTCGAATACGAAATAGGGATAAATTTAAAGTCCTTATTTTTTATATCAAAACTAACTTCGTCTACATTAATATATTTCTGATCCGCTTTTCTTAATACTTTTTTGTTTAAAAGTGGACACTCAAATGAATGGCTATAACTATAAGCCTTCGGGCTTCCTGCATCAAATACCATTGGATAATACACGAATAAACAAGATACACATACTAGAGGATTCATTTTATGTTGACAAATTGCATAGTAAGATGCTTTGTAACCAGGAGCTTCAATTTTAATTTGCTTGGCTTCAAGATCTTTACTTACTTTGGCTTCGACAACTTCACCGTTACCTGCATTTTCATCTTCTACAAAAAGAGTTGATTTACTGTTACTTGTGTTGACTACAATTTTCTGCTTTTTTGGACTTAAAATCATTGTGCAACTATGTAGAAACATAAAACACAAGATAATTGTGAACAATTGAGAGAGACTTTTCATATTATTTTTTGTTTAAGGCGCAAATATATCCTCACAGGCTGAAACTAAATAAAATATATTTTTTTATTTCACAATATCAATAGCTGCTCTTTAACCTTTTGCTTATACTTAAATATTGTTCTTTTGTTTTGTATTTCTATTAATTTTTTTGTTCTCCTTTCTCCCCCACTTCTGAATGCAGCCAAAGTACTGCCCCCAACAAGAGTAGATGCAAGGAAATAACCACTTCCCCAAGTAGAAACAATAAAGAATATTGACCCAGCCTGTAAACAAAAGTTCACTAAGCCTTCAAAGGGTTTGCCAGCATAAACCTGTCCTAAACCTGGTAATAACTTTGCTAGATTTTGCCTTTTTTTTTCTTTCAATAATTTAGGCAATCTCTTAAACAATATAGATAAGCTATCGCTAGCAACTTCAGTGTTTACAGAATTTAGTGTTTTAAAATATTGCAAATAAGCTTTTTCAGCCTCATTCCATCTATTGAGTTCATTCAATGACAAAAGGATTATTAATTTACCCACACTTATTTCCTCTTTAGAAAACACAGTACTATCTAATGTTTTAGCCAACTCAATTGCCATTATATAGCTACCATTCAAGTATAAGCCTAGCATTTCGTCGTAGGCCAAAGTCTGTCGGAAACTATCAGGAATATCCATTTGCCTACATCTGACTATAAATTCTGGTAAATCCTTAGTATTTCCTCCTGTCTTTAAACAACATATTTTCCCTTTAATTGATTTTATAAGACAAGAAGTGAAATCAATTGTTTTATCATCATTTTTATCAGAAGAAGATGAATTTTCTAAATCAAATAAACATCTTTCATAGTAAACAGAAGCCTCCCATAATTTATTGCGTTCAAATAAGCTATCTGCCAACTTAATTGATGCTTTAAAGTCTGTAACCTGAGCATTAATGAAGTAATGAACGGATAGGAACATACATATTAAGGCTAATATTTTTTTCATAATTTAAAGCTAGATTTACATTTCTAATTTTCACCGCAGAAATACTTCCCCATACGTTACCTAAATAAAAAACAGAGAAAAGTGATGCAAACCCCAAAAAGCCTACACTTTTAATACCCGCCTTACGATAAGATTCTGCAGCTAACAGTCCAAATGTAGCAACAGGAACAAATGTTCCAATTGCTTCAGTGGGCTTTCCAGCATACCACTTACCTAATCCGGGAACTAGAGTACTTAATAATCCTCCAATTACTTTTGATTTCTTTTTATCTAATTTCTTATTCAAGTATACAACATCCAAATTTTTCGCGGCTTTAAATGATTCAGGATTATTTAAATCAATTGATTTTCGTAAAATCAAATACTCAGAAATACGATCCCATAACAAAGCATTTGCCGCAAGCACTATTCCTACAGTTGATTTAATTAAAGAATCATTACAGCTATTTACCTTATTAAACAGCAATGAAGTCTGATCATATTTGTACATTTTCAATTTAAAATAAGCACAAGCAATTTGCCCCTTGTTATTTAAAACACAATCTGTCTTAATTCGATTAAACCATTTCAAAGTATTGCTTGTATCATTTTGAAAAAAAGAAATCAAACCTCTATAATAATTTAACGAATCAGCTTGTATCAATGACAACTCAGATTCATTTACTGTAGATAGGCTAAATTCTGCCTCTTTATACATTTTTTTATCAATCAAATAGTCGACAAATTTCAAATCCCGATCAAATTTATTTTGTTGAGCCGATAAATTACTAACGCAAAATAAGACAACCATTATTTCAAATGATAATCTAATTACCACTGCTTTTAAACTCCATGCATTAAAACTAATTATTTGTACCAACATGGGAAGTCTATAATTTTTTGTGTTTTTGGATCTAAATTCTCTTCATTTAAATCAGCTAAACTAATAGGATTACAGCGCATTAACCGATCTGCAGTAATAAAAACCCCTTTTATTAATCCATTTTCATCAATAGCATGTTTGCTAAAGTTGGAACAAGTAATTTCATAAGGGCATTCTCTAGAAAGCTGAGGCGACAAAACGTTCTGATAGACCCACAAGGAACCAGCAGACAATAATATAAAAGGGTTAAATTTAAAAAATATTCTCTTTTTCTTAATAGATATCAGTTTTTGATTATTATAATTACCCTCATAATAGGACTCTTCTAATACCTTCTTTGATTGCTGATTTTTTAATAGTATTAAATCAGCTTTTGTAGTTTGACTAAAAGCCATATTATCAAAAGAGATTAAAAGCACTATGAAAAGAATGAATTTCATTTTTCTATTTTGGCACAAATAGACAAAAAAAGAAGTAACGAATTGAAAAAGATAAAAAATTTTGCAATATCCGACAGATTATACAAATCCATATTTACAAGCATTTTGAAACCCAGATGTTATTTCATTTGCCATTGATCCATACTTATCAATATTATGTATTAATAAATAATAGATCCCATTAACAGTAAATTTATAATTAAATTTTTCGAAAAATCCCCCATTTACTTTGTAACAAACCCCATTTACTTTGCCACAAAATCCAAGTACTTTACCACAAACCTGACGTACTTCAACTTAAAACCCATTTACTTTACCACAAAATCGATTTACTTGCTCACAAAACTCATTTACTTGAATGCAAATCTGATGTACTTCAACTTAAAACCCATTTACTTTACCACAACATCAATGTACTTGCTCACAAAACTCATTTACTTTGTTTATAAAACACAAATGCAGAGGCGATTTGTCAATCATTATTTCACAAAACAACCAAAGGATGAATAAATCAATGGTTATCTTAGCTTTTTTCAAATACTAAGAAAAGCATACAGAAACTGTTGCTAATAATTCAATTATTGCATTTACAAAAATCGATTTGAAAACCGAATTATATGATTAAGAAGCTATTTTTTTTAGATTAATCTAATAATACTATGACCTTTTCATAGTAATAACCGTTAATAACTAGTACAAAAAAAGCGGGTGACAAGAATATAAAATTCTCATCACCCGCTAACTTATGATTAAATTGACTCAGTCTATTTCTTCTTTTCGTCTTTCTTAACTTCAGCTTCTGCTTGTTTCAACTGACGAGTCATAACAACAGATGCAATTGGAATACGAGGGGAATTTAATACTTCCAAGCTTTCAGTTACAATATCAGAAACACGTAAGTTGCCATTCAATTCAAGATTGGTAATATCAACTTCAATGAATTCCTTTAAGTACTTAGGTAATGTTTTTACTTTAAGACTCTTCATCTTAACTACTAATTTACCACCTTCTTTAACCCCCTTAGAAACGCCTACGAATTTCAAAGGTAAATCAGCGATAACTTTCTTGTCATCAACTAATTCTAAAAGATCAACGTGAATAAGCACGTCAGTAACAGTATCAAACTGTAAATCCTTAAGGATTGTTTTGTAAGATTTTCCACCTACGTTAATTACTGCATATTGAAACTCACCTGTGTACACTAATGGTTTGAAAGCTTTTGCAGGAGCTGCAAAAGTTATTTCAGTTGGCCCACCATAAATTACACCAGGCACTAATTCTTGAGAGCGCAATTGGCGGGCTGCTTTTTTGCCAATATCGGTCCTCAATTGTCCTTCGATTGTAACTGTATTCATTTTACTTTAATTTTTTTAGGCGGCAAAAGTAGGGGAATTTCTGATTCCTTTTGTTTTGGACTTTAAATTTATGTTTGAAGCAATAAATTAATATCAGTGTGTGTAATAATAGTTGTAAGTGTACTCACTAATTGTTATACTTTTTCTGCTAAATATGAATAAATCTGTAATTAGTTAATCTATTTGGATAAAATTATTTGCTTTGTTAAGGTTTCTAGTATGTTTTATGATAAATTTTGTTAAAATACACTCTTTGCCGATTTTTTTTTGTCAATTGGTATAAAATATTGGAATAGCCACTATATTTGCCCTGTTAAAAGTGAGAATAAGAATAGCAAGTTCAAAGTAGACAAAATGCTAGTAACAATTCAACCTTTTCTTAGCCTTTTGAATTATATAAATAATTATACAATCACATATTAATTATGTGATTAAACTTTTGGTTTTGGTTTTTATAGGATAACGGCTGCTGGTTTCTACTAGCGGCCTTTTTTATGCCCTAAAAATCAAAAACAATAATTTCCTTACCCACTACGAAAATTTTACAACTTGAGCCACAAAGACTTGTGCAAATTGCAAAGGGTTAGTGGTAATTTCTAAAATTTGACCACAAATAATTAAAAAGATTATCGGAACGATCTTTATTATTTCGATTTTTTCTTGTGGTAAAACAACAAGAAGTAACTGTAGATATTAAAAGATTAACTTAAATATTTGACAATTTTTTTTCGAAAAACAAAATGTTGCTTTTTTAATCCGTCCTGTAAAAAGGTAAACCTTAGATTTGCAGTTATGAAAATAAGTAATGAAACAAAAGTGGGCGTACTGACAGCATTTGCTATCACGCTTCTTATTTTGGGTTTCAATTTCCTCAAAGGGAAAAGTGTCTTCAAATCAGGTAATTATATTTTTGCAAAATACAAGGATACAAAAGGTATAATGGTGTCGAATCCTGTACTTGTAAATGGATTTAAAGTGGGAAGTGTATATGATATTGAAAATGCAGATCCTAATCTCAAGGACATTGTTATTACCATAAAATTGGAAGGCAATTTTAATATTCCAAAAAATTCTATTGCTTCAATAAAAGAAAGTGCACTAGGTTCTCCAAGTATAGATATTGAGATGGGCAATGAAAAGCTTTTTTTGAATAAGGGTGATACCATTCATACTGGAGAAAATGAGGGTTTGTTTAGCGCATTTAGTAGTAAAATCACTCCTGTTGGTAATCAACTAAAACTTACAATGCGAAACCTAGATAGGGTATTAAGTGATGTAAATGAAACACTTGATCCGTCTTTCAGAGAAAATATAAAGCAAAGTTTAATTAACATCAATGCAGCTACTGCAAGTTTAGTAGTGTCAGCAAATGCTATTCAAGCCATGTTAAATACTCAGTCGGGAGCTATCACAAAGACGATGAATAATGCAAATGCCTTTACAAAAAATCTAGCAGACAATAATGAAAAGGTAAATAAATCGATGGATAACTTGGAAAAAACTACTGAACACCTTGCAAATGCAGATATCGACGGCACAGTAGCCTCTTTAAAAAAAGCTGTCGATAACCTAAACTCATTGCTAGAAAAAGTGAATAGTAAAGATGGAACTGTGGGATTATTGCTAAATGATAAAACTTTGTATAAGAGCCTTTCAAATACGATCAGAAGCAGTAATATTTTGATGGATGATATTAAGGTACATCCTAAACGGTATATCAATGTTTCTGTTTTTGGTAAAAAGGATAAGATTGTTCCCTTGTCAGCACCACTTAACGACTCCTCTACTCATTAATTAAAATTGAAGACTATACCACAGTTACATAAACTACAGACTTTAATTCTGCTATTTATTGTCATATTTATTATGCCATGTACTGCATTTTGTCAACCTAAATCGACTGATACTATTAGGTCGGGCAAAACTATTACTATCATAAGTGCAGACAGATATAACTTTCAGGATATTGATACAGGAACTCGATTTGTTTCCTTAGGAGGTCATGCCATTGTGCAACAAGAAAATACCCTGTTTAGTGCGGATAGCATTGTATTGAATCAAAAGCAAAATACATTGGAGGCAGTTGGCAATGTTCATATCAACGATGCAGATAGTATTCATACTTATGCTCAATACCTCCGTTATGTTGGGAAGGAAAAGAAGGCTTACTTGAGCAAACAGGTGAAGCTTACAGACGGCAAAGGGGTATTGACTACAAATGATTTGGTTTATGATGTTCAACTGAAAATAGGCACTTATGTGAATGGTGGAAAAGTCGTAAATGGGAAAACTGTTTTAACGAGTAAAGAGGGTTATTACTATGGAGAAACTAGAGATGTGTACTTTAAGAAAAAAGTAGTGCTTGTTGATCCTGATTTTAAATTATATACCGATACACTTTTATATAACCTAAATACATCTGTTTCTACATTTATTGTTCCTACAAAAATTATTGATGGAAAAAGAACTATCAAGACTACTGACGGGGTTTATGATACTAAAAATAAGCGAGGCGTCTTTAACAGACGTACATTAATTGATGATAGTACCTATACATTCGCTGCTGACAGTATGAATTTAGACGATATTTCCGGATTAAGTGAATACAAAGGAAATGCTATTTATAAGAGTAAGGACACAGTAGGTGGTTATGACTTGCATGCGGGTAATATAAAAATTAATAAATCAAAGGGTAATATGCTCGCCACTCAATCACCCCTTCTGATTATTAAACAAGCGCAAGACTCAATTTTTGTTCATGCCGACACGCTCTGTTCAGGTAAGATAACTGAGTTGCAGAAATCTAGGGATATTCCATTAGTTAGGGAACCTGTTATAAAGGATGAATTGAAGAAAGAAAAAAAACAATTTGGAAGGGGATTGATAGATAGTTTGGCGATTTCTAAACTGCAAAAGGATAGTAGTTCCTCAGTTAGGTTAAAACTTGATAGTATTTCCGAGAAAAAGGTAGTAAAGAAGCAAATTGTTGACACGAATAATAATCGGTATTTTGAAGCTTATAATAATGTACGGATATTTTCTGATTCAATGCAGGCTATTGCTGATAGTATGTTTTATTCGGCTGCAGATTCTGTTTTTCGACTATTTAAAACGCCTATTACCTGGTCTCAAGATAATCAGATTACAGGAGATACGATGCTTTTATTTGTAGGAAATAAAAAGCCTGAAAGATTGTATGTATATGAAAATGCACTTACAATTCAAAAAGTAGGAGCTAATTATTATAATCAGGTGAAGGGAAATAGTATTAATGCTTATTTCTTGAATGGGCAAATGGATCATTTAAGGGCAAAAGGAAATGCTGAAACTATTTATTATGGTGTTGATAATAAGAAAAAGTTTGTAGCTGTTAATAAGGCAAATTGTGATGTAATTGATATGTATTTTGAGAGGAAAAAGGATGAGTCTTCTCCACATAAAATAGTAATGAGAAATAATCTGACAGGAACAGCCTTTCCAATGGGACAAGTAAATCATTCGGATATGAGGTTGCGAGGGTTTCGTTGGTTGATTGATTTGAGGCCGACGAAAGATGGAATAGAAAAGAGGGAAATACCTAAAGAGGGAATAAGGAAAGATGCGATAATCAATGAAGGAAAGAATGAGGCTAAGTAAAAACAATCGAACCTATTATTATCAATTATTAATTAATCAATGTATTTAGACGATATAAACAACTGTATTGAAGTACTTCAAAAAGGAGGGTTGATTTTATATCCTACTGATACTGTTTGGGGAATAGGCTGTGATGCAACAAACGAGATGGCTGTGGCTAAGATTTATCAACTAAAACAACGCATAGAAACCAAGAAGATGATTGTTTTGATGTCTACCCAAAAGGACGTTATGAAATATGTAGATCATCTCGACCTCACAATTTTTGACTATTTAGAATCTGTTACAAAACCGACAACTGTAATTTATGAAGGAGTAAATGGATTGGCAAATAATATATTGGGTGATGACAGCAGTGTTGCAATTAGGATTTGTCAAGATGAGTTTTGCAAACAATTAATTAAAAAGTTTCAAAGACCGATAGTAAGTACTTCTGCAAATGTAAGTGGGCATCAAACACCTTCTTACTTTTCGGAGATTGACAATGTTATTCTCTATGGAGTCGATTATATTGTACAATACAGACGAGAGGACAATGTGCCAAAGGAATCCTCTTCTATCATTAAATGGTACAATAATGGAGAAATAGAAGTAATCAGAAAGTAGTTATTGGTTGTGAATGGTTAGTTTCAATTTAGAACAAAAATAATTTACCCATAACTAACAACTAGCTATGATATCCATACATTCTTTCCACATCCTTTACAATTGTTTCAATTGCTTTATCTTGATTTGATGCATCATAGGACTGTTTTAAGCTACTCCCAAAAATAAAGGCTACTGATTGCCAAAAGGCAGCATTGAAACCACCTTTATATTCTTGAATTATTTCGTAGCAGTTATTACCTGTCTCTCGATTAATGAGTTTCATCAATACTTTCCCTTGATAAATAGATAACTGCGTTATTTTGTCACCAAATTGTTGTCTTAGTTCCTTTTCTTTCGAATGTATGATTCGCTTGCGTTCATCCTTATTAGTTACGTTAGCTAATTGAAGATTAATAGCCTTAATTGTTTGTCCGGCTGCTTTTGCATAGGGATAGGTAACATATACTGCGTTTCGAAGTCTTGTCCATTCGGCCCAATACTTTTTCCATTTTGGGTTCATCTTTGTTTGAACCACTACAGGCAATTGATAACACCACGCAATCGTATCACCTTCAGGAGTAACCCATGCCGAAACCCTGATAGTATCATTAGTACCTCTTTTTTGGGCATTAACTCGCTGTCCTAGTATGAAGGAAAGCAAAAACACCGTCAATATGGTTACTAAATGGTTACGCAAAGCTGATAGAAAATAATATGTTATCAATTAACTAATTAGTAATGATTAGATATCAAAAATTAGTTGCTAATTACGGACAATTCCTCTTTTTCGTTCATCCAAATACTTCTTCCTACTCCCTTGTGTGCATGTCTTTCGCTATGATAAGAAGAACGTACTAACGGACCACTTTCTACGTAATCGAATCCAAGTTCATAGCCAATTTCTCTCAATTCTGCAAACTCTTCTGGGTGAACAAAACGTAAAACAGGCAAGTGCTTTTTAGTAGGTTGAAGGTATTGTCCCAATGTTAATACATCAAGGTTTACTTCTCGAAGATGATGCATTGTTTCAATTATTTCTTCTTTCGTTTCGCCTATCCCAAGCATCAGCCCTGATTTTGTGCGCATCCCCCCTTCTTTTAGTGTTCTCAATACCTCCAAACTTCTACGGTATTTTGCTTGAATCCTTACACGTCTTGTGTTTTCCTCTACAGTTTCCATGTTGTGGCTTACTACTTCGGGTGCAGCATCGATGATACGTTGAATTTGTTCCTTGATGCCTCTGAAATCAGGTATTAATGTTTCAAGTGTTGTAGTGGGGTTCAACGTTTTAATAGCTTTAATGGTATTATACCAAATGATGGAACCACCGTCACTAAGTTCGTCCCTGTCAACACTTGTTACAACGGCATGTTTTACTTTCATTAAATGAATAGCCTCAGCAACTCGTTGTGGTTCGTCCCAATCAACTGCTTCTGGTCGACCTGTTGCCACAGCGCAAAATGCACAACTTCTTGTGCAAACGTTGCCTAAAATCATAAAGGTGGCAGTGCCTTCTCCCCAACATTCTCCCATATTTGGACAACTACCACTTTCACATATCGTATGTAACTTATGATTATCTACCAATCCTCTAACATGTTTGTAACTTTCGCCAAGAGGCAATTTCACTCTAAGCCAATTAGGTTTTTTTAGTACAGTATCGGATGAATTAACTGAAGAAATAACGGGCAATTCTTGCATTTACATTGATTTATGATGCAAGTAAACGAAAAGGATCAGAATATCCAATCGTACTTGCAGTTTATTAATAATTATTTCTAAAAACAAAAAGTAATTAAAAAAAGAGCGATTAAACCTGTAGGTATTAAAAAAAATTATTGATATAACATTTTTATCATCCATTATGTTGTCAGACCTACATCTTATAATTTCTTAACTCATTTTCTTTTTCCAAAAACAAGTGCGAGATATACGTTTCCAAATAGGTTTGAACTTGGATTATTTGCCATGATTGTAATTTTATTTGCATAATAATCGGCGTTAAATCCAATTTCTAAAGCAGAAAGTGATTCTCTAAATCTGCCATAGTCAAATCTAAGTGACCCTCTTAAGTGCAAACCTGGAATAACAGTAACATGCGGTATCCCTTTCGAAAAACTTGATGCTCCAACTATTACAGAGGGATCTAAAAATTTATCGGGATCTGAATTGTACCTCAAATCAGAAATGCCCGATTCTGTTGTTGAATCTGCCACTTGTAAAAAATAGGGTTTTAAAACGCCAAAAGAAATGCCTCCCCCATAGGCTGCTGTGATTGCAATACCATTTGTTGTTCCTTTGTTTCCTATCAAATATTGTCTGCCAAATCCTATTTTGAATGGGTAAAGGTTATTTACTTTACCATAAACAAAATTATTTCCAACAGAAATGATACTGAACCCAGGATAACTAGTTAAGGTAGGCTGAGGTGTTTGTTTATTTTGCTTTTGATTTTTCTTCTCTCCAAATTCAAACCACCACAAGTTTGTACGGCTCATTGATTTGTATTTGCCATGTTCATAGTAGAAACTCATCCCATCAGTATTCAGTTTTAACGCATATGCCGATTGCTTTCTGTAAACTAAAGCGCCCTCTTCTTCTTCAGCAATTAATCTGTTTAGATGAGCCTTTCTTTCCGCAATCTTTTGTTTACGTAAGGACCTTCTTGAAATATTTGTAGTAGAATCAATTCCAGAATTACTTTGTGCGTATAAGAAAATAGGGGTAAAAAAAAGGAATGCTATCAAGAAATGTTTCACTGCTATATATTTGTCTTTTGTAAATTTAGGTAAAAATAGTACAATGACTTCAAAAGTAACTTATAAAGGAGCGTTAAGAACTGAAATGCAACACTTACAAAGTGGCTCTGTAATAGAAAATGATGCCCCTGTAGATAATCATGGTAAGGGTGAGAGATTTAGTCCTACCGATATGGTAGCCACTGCCTTAGCGAGTTGCATGTTGACTACAGCAGGTATTAAAGCTGATTCAATGGGTATTGACTTGACAGGTTCAACTGTAGATGTTACAAAAATCATGAAAGCTGATCCGAGAAGAATCGGAGGCATTAAAGCGCATGTAACTTTTGTTAAGGGATTAAAGTTGGATGAAAAGCAAAAGGAAATATTAGAAAGAACAGCACGTTTTTGTCCAGTTGAAAGGAGTTTACATCCCGATATGGAATTAGATATCCAGTTTGTTTGGGCATAGGATAATCATAATTCAAAAGTTGAAAAAGCAAAAACACAAAGTTTTGCAAATAAAATTGCAAAACTTTGTGTCCCTTTTTTCTCATTGTTTCCCTTGCGGTTAGAGATTAACCTTAATTAAAATCATCTTCTGTCAAATCATCATCAGAGAAGGATAGGTTGTTGAAGTCAATCATGCTGCCCATCAAATCGGTAAATTCAATCTTGCCGTCGATCATTTTCTTACTTATGATTGAATAAGATGCCAATCCATGCAAAACAAATTCCATCAAAAGGGCGTTCTCCATATCATTTGCCGCATGAAAATGTTTCTTCACAAAGCCATATAATCCATCTACCTTATATAAAGCAGCCACTTTATCTGCATCTTTCATGTCAAGTAATAAGTCAAGATGATTTCCTGCATCAAACCAACGAGTGATTTGTTTGTAAGGACTTTCGATTTGCTTTTCATCTACCGACTTCTTGCCTGTAGGTTTTTTCTTTTTACTTTGTTCAGGGTTAGGAAAATACTGAATAAACTGAGTACGAATAGACTTTTCTAACAGATTCACCGCCACTTGATAAGGTCCTTCTTGTTCGCCTTCATATACCAATTCAATTTTTCCGGTAATTGAAGGTATTATTCCTGCTAAATCATTAATCCAAACTTGAGTTTTAATTTCATTGTGAATAATTGCTCTTCTTTCGGCCGAACTAACCGCATTTTCAAATGCAGCAATTGTCAACCTAGCGCTCACACCACTTTTCTTATCTACATATTCATTACTCCTAGCCTCAAATGCAATTTGTTCTATCAATCTTTTAATTAAATCACTCACATTTACTCGCAAAGACTGTTCAGGCAAGATATTAGCTTCCTGTTCTGTAATCGCTAGGGAAGTTTCGATGTTTTTTGGGTAGTGCGTTAATATCTGACTCTCAATCCTGTCTTTTAAAGGGGTTACAATACTCCCTCTATTCGTATAATCTTCGGGATTTGCAGTAAATACAAATAAAATATCTAATGGCATCCGCAGTTTGAAACCACGAATTTGAATATCTCCTTCTTGCAAAATATTAAACAAGGCCACTTGAATACGTGCTTGCAAATCGGGCAATTCATTGATAACAAATATGCAACGGTTGCTTCGTGGAATGATACCGTAATGGATCACCTTTTCGTCTGCAAAACTCAATCGTAGGTTAGCCGCTTTGATAGGATCGATATCTCCAATCAAATCTGCTACACTAACGTCGGGTGTAGCTAACTTTTCTCCATATCGTTCACTACGATGAATCCAATGAATAGGTGTGTTATCTCCATGTTCTACTATCAGGTCTTTTGCATATTTACTCAAAGGATTCAAAGGGTCGTCATTTACTTCACTTCCCGCAATAATTGGCATGTATTCATCTAATAAATCTACCATCTGACGCGCCATTCTAGTTTTTGCCTGACCTCTTAAACCTAGGAATAAAATGTTGTGACGACTTAATAGTGCCCTTTCAGTGTCAGGAATTACGGTGTCTTCATAGCCAAGAATGCCTGTAAAAGGATTTTCTTTAGTCTTGATTTTATCAATAAGATTCTTTCTTACTTCCTCCTTAATACTTAAGGATTTATAACCACTCTTCTTTAATTCTCCGATTGTGTTGATGTTATTAATGTTCATTTGTTTAAGTTATAAATATGAGTAATGAAAATGAATCAGAGGGCAAATAAACGGATTTGAAATGTAATCTACTTTGGAATAACAGAATAAAATGAATATGGTTTCAAATAGGTGTTTTTGAATTACAGAAAAGCTTTTTCATTCTTGCTTGTACAAAACACAAGTTCTGAAATTTGTTTATTCAGACATCTTTGAATCAATCATTTGTTCTTCATTGTATTGAGAATATATAAAAAGACTAAAATGAAATAAACCTTTTTGATTGTCAATCCTTATTTGTACTATGAAACACATTTCAATTGATACCATTAAGACATGGGAGCGTTTTTATCGTGCGAACTTTATCAATTGCCTTTCGGGATTCAAATCAGCTAGTCTTGTTGGCACCGTGAATGCGGAGGGTCAGTCTAATTTGGCTGTTTTTAGTAGCATTGTTCATCTTGGTTCAGATCCAGCTTTGATTGGTTTCATCAATCGTCCCTTAGCAGCTGCTCCACATACTATCAATAACATCAAGGCTACAGGCGTTTATACAATCAACCATATTCATCCTTCATTTGTAGCGAAAGCGCATCAGAGTAGTGCAAAATACGCTGTTGATATTAACGAATTTGATGCAGTTAATCTTGAAGCACAGTTCATTAATTCCATCAAAGCTCCTTTTGTGGGGGAGAGTTTTATCAAATATGCGCTAGAATTATCCGAGATAGTACCTATTAAACAGAACAATACCTTTTTAGTAATTGGTGCGGTAACGGATGTTTTGATAGATGACAAGCTAATGGAAGAGGATGGTTTTATTGCACTTGAAAAGGCCGGAAGTATGTCCTGCCTTGGAATAGATGCCTATTATAAAACGGAATTATTTGAACGCTTTGGATATGCAAGACCCGATATTTAGGGTGGATTTAGTAACGAAAATCAATGACGATAGTCAATATCTTTAACCTGATTTTCGAAAAAAATCTTACAGACTAAAATGTTGCTGTACTAGGAATCACATGTTTATGTAGAAGCATTCTTGACGTGTTTTTGATTATTTCTTCCTAATGATGCATTTTGTCTTTGTTTGCCAATTTCATTTTTAGCCAATGCTCCATTTTGTGGTGTATGGGTATAATAATAGATGCGGTTACTAATAAACATAGCAAAGTCAAAATTAGGTTATGTTCTGTGAGGTCTTCAACTTTAGCATGAATTAGTAGATTTAGAAATTCAAATAAAACCAACACAAAAAATGTGCATAAGAATTCAATCAATTTTGGATTATTTTTTTTCTTTCTAAGAATTAGTAAAATAAAGACCATTATGAGGATAAACATGCCAATTCCTCCCATTTGAATATACTCTCTACTTTCTTTTGCTTTTTCTTCTTTTTCTGATTCCCATTTCCTTTCCTCAAGTTCTTCTTTTTTCTTTAAGTTGAAAATGTCAGACTGTTTGTCAATTGAAAAAATTGAATCTTTAATTAATGTGTAATGTTTATAGGTTTCAAAAGCCTGTTTGTCATTGTTTAATAAAGAATAGGCATCAGAAAGATTATGATAAGTCTTTTGCATATTGTCAAGAAAACCTATGCGTTCACCAATTGTTAAAGCACTATCCGAATATTTTATGGATTGGTTTAAGGTATTTGAGTTGAAATCTTTTTTAGCAATATTCAAATATACATTTCCAATTAAACAATACGCATTTGCCAAACCTTGATTTTCACCCACTAATTTTTTGAACTGCATTCCTTCAAATAGTTCGTTTAAAGCTTTAGTATAGTTTTCCTCATCGTTATAAATTGAACCAATATTTATATAATCAGATCCTATATTGCTTTTTATATTATGCTTTAGGTCAATTGCTAATGCTTTATAATGATAATCTAACGCTTTTTTATATTCTTTCTGTTTAGCATGCACATTTCCGATTGCCGTATAAATAACTGTTATACTTTTTTCGTTACCAATTTTCAAATTCGTTGAAAGTGCTTTTTCATAGTACTCTAGTGCAACAGAATAATTTCTTTGACTATAAAAAACATTGCCAATATTATTCAAATGATTTGCAACTCCTTGTTGAAAGTCTATCTCTTCACATTCTTCTAATGATATCAACCAATATTTATAGGCAAGTGGGAAATTTGAGAGTGAAAAATAGTTCGCTCCAATACAACTATTCGATCGTGCGATTCCAAGTTTCCAATGTAACTTTTCCGCAAGTATCAACGCCTTCTCAGCATACTCAATTCCTTCGTAAGGGCTGATTCTAGAATAGGTATAGGAGATATCCATTAATACTTGAACTTTATTGGTATCTTCTTTTTGTTTGGGCAATACTTTTAAAAGTGAATTGACTTTGTCTTTTCCCTCCAATTGATTGGTATTGCTTTGACAAAATGTTTTCGTAAATGTGCTCAAAACAATTGTTAAGAAAAGCAATTGCCTTGTAAAATATTTCATATTAAAACTGTATTATAAAGTAAAGTGTCTCAACTTAATTTTACTAGAGCTATTTCAATTCAAAGGAATTCCTTTCAAATAACAGCTCTAGTAATTTGAATGGAAATCTATTTCCCGTATATATAGTAAAATGATAGTCTTAAAACCAAATCTTCTCCATTGTCTTTAATTGAAGGAGCCGAATTGATATATTTATTATACCAAATATTTGGCATGATATGAATCTGAGGGATTGGGGAATAATCTAACCCTGCAGTAAAAAACTCTTCCTTTGTATTTGGGTTGTAATTTGTATTTAGTGGAGAATAGGCGGTATAGATACTATTGTTATTATTAGAAGTAGGATTGTAACTATCATACCGGACAAAGAAGCCCAAAATGTTCTTATAAATTTGTCCCCTAGAAAAAATAGAGATACAACTTGCTTTTGTATCAATAGTATCTGAAAGTAGAATAGATTTTGTGGCGATATTGTCTTTTCGGATTGTATTTGTAAAGGCCTCTGCACCGATAGTAAATTTAGGGGTGCTATAGGCTATCAAACCTTTCAGCATTGACCTATCATGATGCCAATTATTAGTCCAATTGATTCTTGTATAATCGGCATATAAGTCGATAATTAATTTTTTGTCAAATAATTTTGTATAAACATCTCCATAAAACCATTTGAACATATCATTCTCAGGTTTTGCAGCAGTTCCATTTCCGACCATGAGGTTATAGCCAATTTCTTGATCTTTTTTGTCCAATATTGTTCCATCCAATCTAAAACCAAAGTCGTAATGTGGAGTACGCCTAATATCTGATATCGTTCTTTCAATACATCTGTAATCCCATACTTTATCTGCAAGCAACACTGTAGATGGAGTATATAACTGACCAA
This sequence comes from Chitinophagaceae bacterium, assembly GCA_947379895.1. GTDB lineage: Bacteria > Bacteroidota > Bacteroidia > Chitinophagales > Chitinophagaceae > Parasediminibacterium. Next base: position 29,902 of record CANCPA010000038.1, read on the forward strand.
AACTTAGATTAGACCCTTTAAAAATATTTTTCCAAGTAACACTCGCCAACTTAATAAATAGAGAAGATTTATTATTCGTCAATAAATCACCAGAAGTAGTAGGTGATGCAATCGCAGTAGATACTTCATCCTCTTCGTGAGCTAACAAGAAATTGGCAGAAAACTTCCTACTGATTTCATAATCGTAACCCAAATAGATACGACGAAATTGAAAAAGGCTTTCATTCTTTTTTATGCCAGTATATTGATTATTGACACCTCGATTGAGTGGGTCGGAATTCATCTTAAAGGCATAATCACCATAAGCTAAGCCCCATAACTTTCCACTTGGGGTAAAACTTGTATCAGTATTATTTTGTGAAATAGCGTTATTTGCTATCAATAAACTTGATACCATTAATGTAACTGAAAAGTATTTTACAATACTAAAAAAGGGCAATCGTTGTTTTTTCATTGTTTTTTGTTGTTTAAATTGTTTTCTTCATAATTAATAGTACTCAACTAAATCATTAGCTCTTTTTAACGATGTTTAATATTTTTAAAATAAGTTTAAATTAGGTAAACTCCTTGAATAGTAGCTAACCTCATGCTACAAAAGAAATAGACTAGTTGAACCATATTGCCCAAAATGAGAAAAAGAAAACTTAGCAATCGTTTCACTAAATTAATTTGATTCTAATTTTAAAAGAATTTATTAATTAATATTATTTACTATTTAAATAATTCATTTTTTAAAAAGAAGTAAATTAATAT
>CANCPA010000039.1 GCA_947379895.1 Chitinophagaceae bacterium
ACTATTCGTATTTAATGTAATTCCATCTGCAACTGCACCATATTTTACAATATTAAATGTGTCTTTTTTAAAAGAAGGTAATTCTGCTGTAGGTAAATGTGTCCAAGAGAAGGAACCTTTTTGTGCAGATACGGCAGTTGCAATCAAAAAAGAAGATGCAAACAAAAAGCCAATTTTAGATAATTTCATTTTGATAAATTAATATTTTTATAATAGACAATTTCCAATATTCTTATTACAATCTTTAAATGTACTTTGACATTACCAAAATCATTTATGATTTTTAAAAGCTATGAGGCAGGAAGAAAAAGAAAACTTAAAACTGAGTGAATCTTTTAAAGAAAAAAGCCTTGTCAATTTTTTTTTCAAACTAGACAAGGCTTTAAATTTATTTAATAATATATGCTTGCGTGAGAAAGGTTCTCTTCAAGTCATTTTTACCAACAACTACATTAGTTGAAACAACAGTCACTCTAAATGTATCCGACTTAGGATATTTGTAGTAGAATCCATTTTCTGGAAAAGTAACTGCAGTATTAGCAACTGAATCATTAAGAGGGCTGTAAATATGCGAAGCATCTCCTGTATAAATTACCCTGAAATCGGAACCACCTCCATTATGTTTAAAATAAAGTGTTTTATTATAAACACTAGTCGGTGTATTTGGATTAACAGAAACAAAGAAACTATCTATATGATTTTGTATAATATTATTGATAGCAAATGCAGACAAAGTACTCACCTTTGCCGAATCCAAAGCACTAACTGAAAAACTAACAGAAGGAGTCTCTGTAGTTTTCTTACAAGCCCAACTTATTATTAATAAAGTAGAAATTAAAAATGCAAAACTTATTTTCTTCATGACCTAATAATTAATTTACTATAATTTAATGTACCCAAAAAATCCTTTCCTGTATGCTTAATACCCATTATTTTGAGTAACGGCACCATTGCTTGCATCAATTACTGCTTGTGGAAAAGGAAACAACTCACTATGCCTTTCTAAGAAACCAAATGCATAGTACTTCCCAAACGTAGATGTAATACCTGATCCAATCCAAGAAACTTTTGTATTTACAGGCCTACTCAAAGTAGGAGTGATTGTTATTGTAGGCTGTTTAGCATAAAAACTATTCACCCAAAGAGTTGAATCATCAACAGCTTTATCACTACCAATTGGATTGCCTGCTTCCCCAGGATAGTTGAAATACATAGATGTAGGAAGAGGCCCTGAAATAGTATAACTAGGAGGTGCTGCCATGTAACTAGTCGCTAAAAGCACTTTATTATTGGCCATACTATTTAAGTTAGTCTTTGTATCATTGATTGCTTTAGCTAATAAACCCCAACGCTTTAAATCATATTTACGAATTCCCTCAGCCCCAAATTCTAATGAACGTTCCCTTACTATCGCTTTGAAAAAATCATCATGAGTAGTAGGAGTCGTACCAATTAAAGTAGGATCGCCACCAAACCCTCTAGTCCTAACACTATTAAAGGCGTTTATACCGGCTGCAGTAGGGCCATTATTTAATTCATTATCAGCCTCAGCATACATAAGTAAAACATCCGAATATCTAATTAATGGCCAGTTTAACCCTAGAGTAGAAGAACCACTTGTAGGTGCGGGTGTTACCCAATCTGCTCTAAACTTACCATCTCTCATTGCAGTAATCTTATTACCAATTTTTGAGTAATCAGTCAAAACATCATAAGGAGCAATTGTTACATCCCTTCTTAAATCTTTAGAATCAAATAAGTAAAAATAAGTAGGCAACATTAATAATGTTCCGCTACCATTTAAATAGGTAAAAGCAGTAGTAATCGTTCCTGCTGATTCTGAGGCAGTATATGAACCAAATATTTTAGGTCCATTATATAGCCCTAATTTACTATCCGTTAAAGCAGTAGAACCACCCATTGCAACTTCAAATAAAATTTCATTATTTGGATCAAGTAAATGTGCACAAATACCATCCTTGAAAATAGATTTATAACTAGGATTCAGCGTGTGCTTACCACTATTTATGATATCATTACACTCATCCAAAGCAATTTTATAGTAATCTAAATAATGTGCTTGATCTCTGCTAATAGTACCATCCTTTCTCAAATCATATCCTCCACGATATAATGCAATTCTCGCTCTTAATGCTTTTACAGCCCCTTTAGTAATACGTTCGTCTGCTTTTACTGCATCTCTCCAAGGAACTAAAGATTCTGCTAACAATAAATCATCTAATAAATGATTATAAATACTATCCCTATTAGTTTTACCAATAAAAAGATTACCGGATAAGGTAGAAGGCAAGAATTGAGCAGGTACATCACCCCAATTTCTAATTAATTCTAAATAGAACTGTGCACGCAATGTTAATGCTTCACCATGCAATCTTTGTAATTCATCTTTCGTACTTGGATTGGTATATAAGCTCATCTTTGGAATATTGTAAATACAAAGATTTGCACGTTCAATTCCCTGATACAACTGAACATAAGGAGCATATAATTGCAAATTAATAGAACTAGCATTATAATGTGCTATATCTCCACGGTCATTATCTCCGGACTTTGCAGGTCCCATTGTTTCGTCATTATCATAAGGATAATACATACTAACTCTAATACCATATCCCTGATCACCTGCTAAGTCCTGATAAACACCTATTACAGCCATCTTAGCAGTGGCAACATTACTGTAAACATCTTCACTCGAAATAAGTGAAGGAGAATCAGGCTCAAGATATTTTTTGCATGAACTTAATCCCGATAAAATTGAAAGACTTATGCAAAATATTGCGAAGTTGTTTAAATATTTATTTTTCATTATATTTTGTATTAAGAGATTAGAAATTAACATTAATGCCACAAACATATCCAATACTACGAGGATAAGCTGAATAATCAACACCTGGAGTTAGTGGAGTTTCACGTCTTGTATTTACCTCAGGGTCATATCCTGTATAGCTAGTAATAACTGCTAAGTTATTTACAGTTGCATAAACACGGAATTTAGTAAGACTCATCTTTCTCATGAATTTAGTATTACTAGGAATAGAGTATCCCACTGTAATATTGTTGATACGAAGGAAAGTAGCATCTTCAAGAGCAAAAGACATAGGAGAAAAAGCAGAAGAAGATGAACCGGTTGAAGGCAACCAAATTGATGAATTTTTATTTAAATCATCAATTTCGGCTTTACTCTTTCCATAAATACTTGTACCGTCATATTTTTGATAAGTTACCCCATTTGCATCCACCATTTTCCAACGATTATTCATGATTGCTAACATATTAGCATTTGGTGTATAGGCACTTGTAAATTCAAGTTTATTGTCGTTTACAACATTACCACCTACTCTATAATTTACAAATATGCTTGCATCCCAATCTTTGTACTTAAATGTCTGTGTTAACCCACCAAAACATAAAGGCTGATTACTTCCTAATATTGTCCGGTCATTAACGTCCACTTTTCCATCTCCATTCAAATCCTTATATTTCATACTACCTGGTTGTACTGCAGTAGCAGTAACACCCGTGTTACTAGCAACACCTGCCTTTAGTGTATAGATATAAGGTAAATCAGGATTAGAACTTGGAGATACAACAAAATCATTAGTTGTATAGTAGCCATCATTTACATAACCATACATTGAACCTACCTTCTGACCCACCTTTACAATAAAATCGGGTAGATTACTAGCACCTGCAAAATTTGAACTTTGGAAATATGAATTTTGTTGTGACCCTAGACTAACAATTTTGTTTTGATTTGAAGAAATATTGTAACTAAAAGTCCAAGTAAAGTCTTTAGACCTTAGTACAGTACCTGCTAATTGAAGTTCAATACCCTTATTATTCGTAGAGCCTACATTTTGAATCTGTGTTGTGTAACCTGCAGATTGTGGCAATGGCACTTTAACCAATAACTTGTCGGTTGTATTACTATATAAGTCTAAAGAAACCTGAAATCTATTTTTAAAGATTCCAAAATCCAGTCCAAAGTTTCTAGACAAAGTTGCTTCCCACTGTAAATTCCTATTTGGAAGATTCGAACTATTAAAACCTGGATTTAAAATTCCTCCTAATGCATAAGCAGAAGCAGGATCAGAAGATGTATAATATTCGCCAAAAAGATTATTTTTAATCTTTGCATTACCCACAGCACCAATTGAAACCCTCAACTTAACATCAGTCAGATAATTGTTAACCTTATCCATAAATTTCTCTTTGGAAAGTAACCAAGAGAATCCTGCAGATGTAAAAGTTCCCCATTTCTTAGCAAATACGCTCGCACCATCAGCTCTTACACTAGCTGAAAATTGATATTTTTTATGGTAACTAAACTTTGCACTAGAAAAGAAAGACCATATATGAATTGTATTTTCTGCAGAACTTGTATAATAACCTCTTTCTGTATTATTATTTGGTGTACTCATACTCATATTTGCTAATGCAGTCTTAGGAGTTATACCCAAAGGCATATACAAAGATTGTATGTAATTATTAGTTTCTACATTCTCGTAAGTTTCTTCACCAACTAATAATGTAAAAGGATTTTCAGTGTTCTTACTAGCATAAGTTAGTACATTAGAATTGTTTATAATAACTTTTTTATGCCTAGTAATATTAGCATTTGGCATACTATCGCTGTATCTTCTCGAATAAATTTCGATTGCATCGTTAAAAGCATTCTGCTGCAAATCAGCAATATCATATCCAATTGTAGACCTGAATGAAATTCGCTTTGTTAATTGATAATTCAAATAACCATTCATTACAAAATTGTCCGTAACATTATTCTTATATAACCCATTATTTAATAAAATAGGATTTATTAGAGTTAATCCATTTCCTCCTGTTGCATTTTCCAATGTTGGATCTGTAACATCAGCAGTTTGACCTGAGATAAATGGTTTATAACGAATAATTTGACGAAGAAAGCTCAAGGATTGATCTCCACTAGGATCTGTAGTTCCCGAACCATCTACAGTTGTTTTATTATAACGAACACTAAAGCCTAATTTAACATTATCACTCGCCTTATGATCAAATTTAAAAGAGATTAACTTTCTATCATATTCCGAATTCTGAAAAATTCCATCCTGTGCATTACTTGTCAAACTCAAATAATATTGTGTTTGTAAATTACCTCCCGACAAACTCACGTTATGTGTTTGTTGCAAGGCATCTCTTCCAAACATCTTCTTTTGCCAATCATAAAAAGGAACTTTTTTATAGGACTGTAATGCTTGCCAATCCTTACCATAACTTGTGAAAGTGCTAGTATCTGTTGAGAACTTACTTCTATCGTATTGTAACATTACAAAATCGTAAGGATTCATTACTTCCAATTTCTTGCTCAACTGATTTAATCCAAATAATCCATTGTAAGAAACGGTCATTTTCCCCTTTGTATTCTTACCGCCTTTTGTAGTTACCACCACTACACCATTTGCAGCTCGTGCACCATAAATAGAAGTAGCAGAGGCATCCTTCAATACATCAATCGACTCAATATCTTGTGGGGCAATCATTGAAATTCCTTCATCTGATTCGATACCATCTATAATATACATTGGTGAATTATCCTGCGTAACAGAACCTCCACCACGCACCTGAATTTGCACTTGCGATCCAGGGGCACCCTCTGAAGTAGTAACCTGTACACCTGCTAACTTTCCGGTAATTGCCTCTTCAGCAGAGGATACAACAACGTCTTTTAAGTCTTTAGCACCAATTGTTGCGATCCCTCCAGGAATATCTTTCCTTTTCATTGTTTGATAACCAATTACAACAACCTCTTCACCCGCATTAGTTTCTGCAGCTTCGAGTTTAATGTTAAAAACTGAATTACTCTTTGTAAAAGGAATTAATTGTGTTTTGAATCCTACAAAACTGACAAAAAGGAATCCTGTATCAATTTTTGAGGGAACCTTCAAGGTGAATTCACCTGCAGCATTTGCATTATTACCATACTTTGAACCCTTTATGGAAACATTGGCACTCAAAGGTTTCCCACTTTGGTCAGTAACTGTTCCCTTTATTTCTCGGGACTGCGCAAATGAAAATGTAACGTAAAAAACGAGAGACAAGCAAAGCAGAAATTTCTTCATAACTTAAGAATCATTTAATAATTATAGTTTTTTCAGACGTTTCAGAAAAAACATTTTAGGTTGCGAAATTAATATTAAAGGCAATACAACTATCCTGCACAATCCTGTGATTTATAAATTTTCTATTGCTTTATAAATTGGCGAGTAGCATAATCAATCAATGTGCCAAAGGTAATTATATAATTGCCTGGCTTTAAAGAAGAAATGTCAATTTCTTCTTTAAGAGTATTTACAGATACAGGTTTTACTAATAAAAGCTTCCCATCTAACTGAAATATTTTAATTTCCACCACTTTATCTACACTTTCATGAACTACACTTAAAATATTATGTACGGGGTTACTAACCACTCTGAAATTTCTTTGATTAATATCTTGCCTGAAAGAAAGTACATTACTATATGATATCTCACCGTTATTATCTATTATTTTTAAGCGATAAAAGAGGATACCTTTAAAATTACTTGACTGATTGTCCACATAGGAATAGGTTTTATTTTCCTTATTGTTATTGCCATCGGCATTTACCGTCCCCATACAAATAAAATTCTCTCCATCATAACTCTTTTCAATTACAAATGATTGGGTATTAATTTCATTAGCTGTCGTCCAATTTAGTACCAATTGTTTTTGAACATTCAGTGTAGTATTAAAATGTAATAAAGTAACTGGCAAATTAATTGGCGCTACTAAGCCATTTAAATATTCTTCTAACATAGTGTAGCCTGTATTTGCCAACGAGTTTCTATCTGTGCTATCATTGGGATTTAATCCATGCTCAATTTCCCAATTATCCGGCATACCATCATGATCGCTATCTAAAGGCGCTATAGCAGTTGAATCATAATTTGGCCACCCTCCTATTGAATCCTGTGTATCGATTATACCCAAATTACCTTGACCAAAATAAGTACTTGAGGAATTTGTTGCATGCTGAGATGCGGTACCTGTGAAAGTCTCATTCACAATTCTCCTATCAATAGTATCTCGCTTTGGATAGGTATCACCCGCTCCTGCTAAAACAGAATTATAAGCATCCAAAGCAGTTTGCATTATAATTGGCTCGTTTTGAGTAGGGGCAGCTAATTTAAATGAGTCGGCATAAGTAGCAGGATAGTATTTGGGTTTAAGTCCAAGAAAGTTATTTGCAGTTACAGTAGGAACTCCATTCACATAATTGCCAGACATATACACTTTTCCAAGCAATCGACTTGCCCAACTAGCCACATAAGCATCTGAGGAATTAATGATTATTTTACCTTTTGCAACAGGAGTAGCAGGTCCGGGTTTATAATAATTGTTCATGATGTTCACTTCAGCTCTTCTCAAATTAAAAATTGGCTTTCCTGTATCAGCAATTTCAATTTCATTTCCATAACAGCCTAAATCATTTCCCCAATTGTAGATTACATTATTACGATAATCGATATATGCTAAAGTATCATGAGTCCGAGAGCCATTAAACCTGATGGCGCGACTATGGTGATGTGCCAATAAATTATGATGATAGGAAGCCCATTGTCCACCCCAAACACCCGCATAACCATGACTCCCCTTTCCATTGTAAGAAGAATTTAAGCTCTCACTAACCAAACACCATTGCACAGTAGAATATTTGTTATCATAAAATGTTGCTGCTTCTTCCATAGCCCAACTCATTGAACAATGATCTACTATGAAGTTATTTGAATTTTCAATGTCTAAACCATATACAGCTGGAGTATTTGTTTTGGACACATCTCCCGGACGGAAATGCATATACCTTATAATTAAGTTTTTTCCATAAATTTTAACCATACTACGCTTAGTACAAATTCCATCGCCGGGAGCTGTTTGACCTGCAATAGTCATGTTAGAACGTTGAATCTTTATAGGTGTCAATAAATCAATTATGCCACCAACCTTAAAGACTATTGTTAATGGCTCACCGGGATAAGCATTAAATGCCTGTCTAAAACTCCCTGCCCCATCATCAGCAAGTGTAGTTACTTCATAAACTTTGCCCCCTCTTCCTCCTAAAGAATATTTTCCATAGCCCTCTGCACCGGGAAAAGCAATTTGTTGTGACGAAACACTAAAAGAAAATGATACTAAGAAAGAAACAAAAAGGAAACAACATAAAGAGTATTTAGCTTTTCTAGAAAAAAATAGCATTGATGGCATACTGCAATCTTTAATTTAAAATTATTGTAAAAATATGGAAACACTTCCGCATATTAAAATCATACTTCTTGTGACTCCAATAGAATCTAAGTATCAGAATTTAGACCGTAAAACCATTATAAGCAATTTTATTTTTAATACGTTGAGTGTAATTAAACTTGTTCAACAAAAAGTTTGAAAATATTTTATCGTTCACTTACTTTCAAAAACATCAATTTGATTACCCACAACTAAACAAACAGGCTTATATTCAAAATTCATGAAACGAAATTATATGGCCATAGTATTGCACCTATCCTGTACTGTCCTGTAATATGTACATTTATTCATAAATATTACTTTAATTTGTGCTTTATTTAAAAATACAACGTTTTCAATCGCTAAATCTTATTAATTTTATAACTAATTGACAAATTATTTGTAATAAAACAAAATAAAAACAAATTACAGAGGTATGCTAGGCAATATTTCACTTGATTCAAAAAGTAAAACTCCAATCTATTTACAGATTACCGAAATCTTTATATCACAAATTGAAGAAGGGATTCTCTCTAATGATGAATTACTTCCTTCTATCAATCAATTCAACGAACGTTATAACGTTGCAAGAGATACTATCGAAAAATCTTATAAAGAATTACGCAAAAGAGGTTACATACATTCTGTGCGTGGTAAGGGATATTTTGTATCCTATAACAATAATAACGATGGAATTAAGGTCTTATTTATTTTCAATAAAATCAGTTCATTTAAAAGGATTATTTATTATAGCTTCTTAAAGACTTTAGGAGATAATGCATCTGTAGACTTGCAAATACATCATTACAATCCGCTCATTTTAAAAGATATTCTTGAACAAAATGCAAATAAATACAACTACTTTGTTGTGATGCCTCATTTTGAAAGTAGTCTTAAGCCTGAATCATATTTAAATGTCTTAAAAATGATTCCTGAAAGTAAGCTCGTTCTTCTCGATAAATTTATTCCTAATATATTATGTCACAAAGCGGTCTTTCAGAATTTTTATGCTGACATTTTCAGCGCATTACTCGATGCAAAAAATCTTATTTCAAAGTATAAGTCAATCGCACTCATTTTCCCTGAATACAGTAATCACCCACTCGAAATCATTGAAGGGGTAGAACATTTTGGTAAAGAAAACAAACAAAAAGTAACTGTAATTGCGCATGGATTAGATGTAAAGCTGAAAAAAGACACGGCCTATATTGTAATTGCCGATGACGACCTTGTTGCCTTAATTAAGAGAGTAAGAAAATCAAATTTGAAGATTGGAGAGGATATAGGGATTATCTCGTTCAACGAATCAGAATTGAAAGACTTATTAGATATTACAGTCATTAGTACAGATTTTGAAAAAATGGGAGAGTCAGCCGCTGAACTCATCCTTAATAATAAAAACGAATTAATCAAAAACCCTTTTAGAATTATTAGAAGAGGGTCGCTGTAAAAAAGATACGAGTTATAGTTACAAGTTATTGGTAACAAGTTGTTGGTTACAAGTTACTGGTTACAAGTTACGAGTTGCAGGATCTAGGAATGGTCTTAGGACAATAGTTTAAGGTTGCAAGCACTAAAAATTAGATGATGTAATTTAACTTGTTCAATAATTGTAATAATAACCCTGTGTTAACTTATTTTAAGTGTCTTTTTTAAGAATTTCAATAAGATTTTCAGGCTGTGAACTATCTAAAATATGTTTTTATGTGACATTTTTAAGTTTTTAACTAACTAAAAATAGCTGTGAAGTGACAATTTATAGTCATGAAGTCATTTTTTATAGTTTTGAAGTAGCATTTCAACGTTGTGAACTAGCAAAAAAGGTACTATATTTAATATTTAACTACTAAAATCCTAAATATAGTACACAAAGGTTTTATTTTTTATTTATCATTTACTCACCTTACGCAAGTTCAAAAATTACAAAAAATGGTTACCACATAAGGCACAAAGAAAACTATATCTAAGGTAAAAAGCGTTTCACTTTAAGTTCACATAGACACGAGTGTAAAAAAGTGAAACTTTTTTTCTATGTTTTCTTATCTAAACTAGAATAAAATTCTATGCGCCAATTGAGCCTATGTGGTAAATCTTTATTAAGTGTTTAAATGCTGCGTAATATGAGTCATTTATTTAATCATACAGTTTTAAATGTTGCATCATTTGAATAAATTAAATGTAATATCCTTGCAGTAAATATTACTAACTTTTAATGATAAAAAGAATATTCCGAACTGCGTTTCAAAATGGTGAGAATTGTAGAGGAAACAATCAGCAAATTGATTTCAAAGTAATTATTACCTTGATTATAGTTGCTTTTTGTCTTTCAATGATAAAGTACCTCACCGATTATCATCTTGCTGTTGCTTGCTTAGAAAGTCTTGGGTTTTATAATTTATCATTAACCCTAAAAGGATATCTCCTTTTAGGAAAAAACGCTCAATTGAATTCCTTAATATATTGGGCACTTATTTCTATTTTCTTCTATTTTATCCCCCCATTAATTTGTATCAAGATCCTTTTCAAAGAAAAACTAGCTAATTATGGACTAGGGCTTGTAAATGCTTTTTCTGAATATAAAGTGTATCTCATCATGTTATTAGTGATGATTCCGTTAGTGTTGTATTTTTCTCGTACTCAGTCCTTTCAACATCGATATCCATTTTATATACTTCATAAAGGCGAACCTATTTATCCCAATCTCTTAATTTGGGAATGCTTCTATTTCATTCAATTCTTTGCCTTAGAATTTTTCTTTCGTGGTTTTCTTTTGCACGGCACAAAGTCTCAATTTGGGTATTACAGTGTTTTTGTAATGATGATCCCCTATTGTATGATTCACTTCAACAAACCTTTGCCCGAAACAATTGCTGCCATCCTTGCAGGGATCGTACTAGGTACTTTAAGTATGAAAAGTAATAGTATTTGGATGGGTATTTTTATTCATTGTTCTGTAGCATTAACAATGGATATTTGCGCATTATTTAATAAGGGAATATTGCCTTAATCGGTAAGTTTGCACTTGAAAAAGGTAGAAGGCAGAAGGCTTAAGTAAAATTTAAAGGGTTAATGGTGGAAGACCTAAGGATAAAATTTGTAAGAAATAATACATTAAGGGAAATGAAAAATGACAATAAAATTCAGGACATTACCTTATACCTTAAACCATTTACCCTATCATTTATCTCTTAAACCTTAACAACTTAATACACTCAAATTATGATTGATAGAATATATTTCGACAATGCAGCAACTACACCTCTCGAACCCTTAGTTTTAGATGCAATGATGCCTTACCTAACTAATATGTTTGGCAATCCTTCATCTATTTATAGCTATGGCAGAGAAAGTAGATTAGCTATAGAAAATGCACGAAAATCTGTTGCTAAAGACTTAAATACTCATCCCTCCGAAATTTTTTTTACATCAGGAGGTACGGAGAGTAGTAATATGGCAATCAATGCCGCTATCAGGGATTTGGGATGCAAACATATAATCACCTCTCCTATCGAACATCACGCCACCTTACACACCGTCGAAAATCTGCATAACAGAGATGGAATTAAATTGAGTTTTGTTTCTCTCTTACCTAATGGCCATATTGATTTAACGAGCCTTTCTTCCCTTCTAGAAAACAGTGCAGAAAAGTGCTTAGTTACCTTAATGCATGCTAATAATGAAATTGGCAACATACTCGATATCTACACTGTTGGTGAATTGTGCAAACAATTTAATGCCATCTTTCACTGCGATACAGTTCAGACTGTAGGACATTATCCATTCAATTTACGTTCTACACCTGTACATTTTATTACAGGTTCGGCGCATAAATTTCATGGACCAAAAGGAGTTGGCATATTATATATCAATGAAAACGTGAAAATAAAACCTTTTCTCTTAGGAGGTACGCAAGAAAGGAATATGCGGGCAGGTACCGAGAATGTATATGGTATTGTTGGTTTTGCAAAGGCACTTGAGATTGCAACAGCGAATTATACGGCCGATAGTACTTATATTAAAAGTTTGAAATGGTATATGATGGAGCAACTAAATAATCATATTACAGGCTTACATTTTAATGGCGATATTCTTGGCAGCAGCCTCTATAACCTAGTTAATGTAAGCATCCCCTTGACTGAAAAGAGTGAGATGATACTATTTAATCTAGATATTCATAATATTTGTGCTAGTGGCGGGAGTGCTTGTACGAGTGGTGCTAACATCGGTAGTCATGTGATACAGGCTATTTATAATGATCCTAATAAAAATGCTGTAAGATTCTCTTTTAGCAAACACAATACTTATAAAGAAATAGATAGGGTAATCACTTTATTAAAAGATATGATTTAAATTAAGCATAGTGACTTACCACAAGGGAAACAATGAAAAAACAAGGAGCACTAGTTTTCTAAGAAAATAGATGAATCTGTGCACTAACAAACTATTAATCCACGTGTTTCTTTGTGAAAAACCTTGTGTAGTGGTAAAAACTCCTGAGCAGGAATCGACTCAATTTATATATTTGATTTCACAAAAAATAACCGAGTAAAATGACTAATGACTATCTACAGAGTGTTATCAAGCAGTTTGAATACTATAAACAATTAGGCGACAAAACATTTCAACAGTTATCTGAAGAACAACTCTTTTGGGAATACAATATTGAAAGCAACAGCATTGCGACTATTGTTAAACATCTTTGGGGAAATATGCTTTCGAGATGGACAGATTTCCTGACATCTGATGGCGAAAAAGAGTGGAGAAATAGAGATGCCGAATTTGAAAATGATATACAATCAAAACAAGACTTATTGAATAAATGGAATGAAGGTTGGCAATGCTTTTTTGCAGCACTCAATTCTTTAACTACTGCTGATTTGACAAAAGAAATTTATATCCGTAATCAAGGACATACAGTTACAGAGGCAATTAATAGGCAGTTGGCACATTATCCCTATCATATTGGTCAAATTGTATTTATTGGAAAAATGGTGTGCAATGAAGGTTGGACATCCTTGTCAATTCCAAAGGGAAATTCTTCGGCTTTTAATGCTGATAAATTTTCACAACCTAAACATAAAGAACATTTCACTGCTGAATTTATTTCAAAAAAGTAGTGTTTTGAAGCATCAAACTATTCGTACATCTATTAAAATTCAAACGGATTAATCATTCAAAATTCATAAAGAACACTGCGACACAACTTGGCTTCGACTTTTGTGGAATTGCTAAAGCTGAATTGCTAAGTGATGATGCAAAGAGATTAGAAAGTTGGCTTAAAAATGGAATGAATGGTTCGATGTCCTATATGGAAAATCATTTTGACTTACGCATTGATCCTACAAAATTGCTACCCGGTGCTAAGAGTGTCATCACGCTCCTGAAGAACTATTATCCACCACAAATTCAAGAAACGGTAAGTCCAAAGATTGCCAAATATGCTTTTGGAAATGATTATCACGAGGTAATTAGGGCTCAACTAAAAACATTTCTCCACCAAATAAACAGCCAAATTGGAGCTGTTGAAGGTCGTGGATTTGTAGATTCGGCACCTGTATTAGAAAGAAGTTGGGCATTAAAAAGTGGACTAGGATGGATTGGCAAGAATGGAAATATTATTAATAAACAGCAAGGCTCATTTTTCTTCATTGCCACCTTAATTGTTGATATTGTCTTAGACTATGACCATCCAATTATTAAAGATTATTGTGGAAGCTGTACTAAATGTATTGATGCTTGTCCCACCGAGGCTATATTGCCAAATAAAGTTGTAGATGGTAGTAAGTGCATCAGCTATTTTACTATCGAATTAAAGGATCAACTGATTCCTGAATCGGTTAAAGGAAAGTTTGAAAATTGGATGTTCGGTTGCGATGTGTGTCAGGATGTATGTCCTTGGAATCGGTTTAGTAAACCCAATCAGGAAGATGCATTTACTCCATTACCCGAAATATTGAATTACACTTTTGCAGATTGGGAAATGCTTACCGAAGAAAAATTTAAATCTATTTTCAAGCATTCTCCTCTTAAGCGATCAAAGTATAAAGGCATTAAACGAAATTTAAAATTTCTTTTGTAAGCATTGAATTTATAGGAAACAAACACTCATTTTAATCAATATTGACCCTTATTTATGATACATTTCAATACCTTATTAAAAAAATTTGCTGAACAAGGCGAGAAAACTGGTTGGACTTTTATTGAAGTATCAGCAGATTTAGCCATGCAGTTAAAACCCAATAACAGAAAAAGTTTTAGGGTTAAAATTACACTTGATGGGAAACTATTTGAAGGTGTTGCAATGATTCCGATGGGAGAAGGTACTTTTATTTTGGCGATAAATGCTGGAATGAGAAAGGCTATTGGTAAACAAAAGGGAGATGAGATTGCTGTGACAGCTGAAATTGATGAAAAAGGATACCAACTTTGTGCCGACTTTGTTGCCTGCCTTCAGGATGAACCTCGTGCTTGGTCCTATTTTAATACATTACCAAAAGGCCATCAAGTCTACTTTAGTAAGTGGATTGAAAGTGCAAAAACAATTGAGACTAAATCTAAAAGAATTGCTAATAGTGTTACCTACCTTTCAAAGAATCAAGGCTATGGCGAAATGATAAGAGGACTAAAAGAAAACAGACAGAATTTATAATTATAAATTGTTTTTAAAAACATTATAAAAAGACTTTTATTCTTTTATACAGCAACTTACTTATTACGATACAACCTACTTTATAAAACAACAATTCAAATAAAACGAACAACTTATTACCTATTACTTTCCACTTAAAGCCTAATGATACACAGCCTTTACTTTCTGTGTTGTATGGGCACTAAAGTATCCTAAAGCTCCATTACTTATGTTACTTGTTGGATTAGAGGGTGATGTAGGCTGCCCATTTGTAGGGTCCTGTCTATTTAATTCTTTTAAAAAGTTAAATATATTTTTATCAATACACCTCATTTCTAATTGAACTACATCACCACTTTGAATATAAGTACTATCATTTCTTAAAGGACGAACAACATATCTACCGTCCGAAAACTCATCATCTAGTACAAAAATTTGCTTAGAAGGGACTCCATGATAAGTCTCTAAAAACTGATAGGCATTATATACGCCAATTGGATCTTGGAAATTAGGTTGAGGACTGACATTTATTTTGCCAAATCCTGAGTTTGTAAGAAATGTAATTGAATCCATCATCACTTGCTGAGGCATTTTTGATTGAGCAGCATACTCCTTTCCATCACTCTTTACATATAAATGATAATTGTGTCCTGAAGCCCCGACAGTTTTATTAGTAATATATATACCATTGGGATTCTCTGTCAAAACATCTGTAATACCTGTACTATCATCTTTAATTGTTACAATTGCCCCTGTTACTCCGGGATAAATATTGTCGCTTGTATAACTAATACTTCTTGTTACTTTAACCTGATAAGGCCCTGCCTCGTTGCTAATATTCCCCTCAATGACTATAGTAGGTGCAGCATCATTTAAACTGACAGTAATTACTTTTTTACATGCACAAATGAATAAAAACGAAACTATAATCCAATACTTTATTTTAAAGATGTACTTCATTATTTAGAATTTAAAATTGTAAGTGACAGAAGGAATTAATTTAAATAGGGTAGTTTGAACAGCCTGAGTCTTTGCAGGATTATCTGGATCCGTTTCAAAATCAATACTGTAAGCATTTGCCCTATTAAGTGCATTATAAATGGAAAAGTTCCAACTGCTTTCATATTTCTTTGTCTTTTTGCCTTGCAATGTTGCTCCTAAATCTAGACGTTTGTAGGCCGGCATCCTATATCCATTTCTTTCTGTATAATAAAAATAGTTTTGACCTCCAATTGTATATTTTCCACTAGGAAACGTCACTGCATTACCAGTATAATAAACATATGTAGCTGAAATTGTCCATTTCGCATTCAACTTATAAATTCCTACAACTGATATCTCATGTGTTCTATCTTGTGTTGCATTATACCAATTATTACTATTGATACCATCAATTTTTCTTTCCGTTTTTGACAAAGTATAACCAATCCAACCGTTGAACTTACCATATTTCTTCTTTAAAAATAGTTCAATACCATATGCCCTACCATTTCCAATGAGTAATTGTGATTCTACGTTTGCATTAGCATTTAATTGGGCTCCATTTTTATAATCAATTTGATTTTGCATCTCCTTGTAATAGGTTTCAGCCGAAAACTCATAAAGGTTCTTCTTAAAATTATGGTAATACCCTATTGCCACCTGATCAGCTATTTCAGGTCTTATATTATTACTACTTCCTACCCACAAATCAGTTGGACTTGAACCTGTAGAATTAGACAATAAATGCAAATTTTGAATGTTCCTAGTATATGATAATTTGAATGATTGATTGTCATTAAGCTTATAACTTGAAGCGAATCTAGGCTCTAAATAATTGTATGCTTTTACAATCTGATTATTTCCATAAGTAGTACTATCCTTTGTTGTTCCATCAGGATTGTAGGTATAAAACGTGCCTCCTCCTAATGCGCTAAACGACGAAAACCGAAGTCCATAAGTAATATTTAAATGGCTATTTGCATTCCACTCATGCGAAATATAGGCGGCACTCTCCATACTCTTCCTTGTCTGCAAAATAACATTATTGAAGCTAGAATTTGCAGATGCTGTAATCGAACCGGGAACAATACTATGATTAATAATATTTAACCCAAAGTTTAATCGATTAGAAGAATTGATAAAATATTGAAAGTCCTCCTTAAGGTTTAAGTCCCTTATCTTAGATGTTATCAAAATATTATTAATGCCCGCAGTAATTTTTATATTATAGCTGTAGTTTGAATAAATAAGTGAAGTATTGAAAAATAAACGACTATTAAATACATGATTCCACCGTAAAGTACCGGTCAAATTCCCGTAATCTAATCCAAAAGTACTACCAAAGCCAAAGTTGTCTCTCCCTGTATAAGCTGAAAGATATAAATGATCTTTTTCACCAATTTTATAGTTCGCCTTTGCATTTAAGTCGTAGAAATAAAGTGTATTTTTATTAAGTGTTGTATCCTTCGACATCTTCAAAAATACATCTGCATACGTACGTCTAGCACTGATTGTAAATGACCCTTTATCTTTTACTAAAGGACCTTCAACGTTTATTCGAGAGGATATCAAACCAATCCCCCCACTAACTCCAAATTTTTGGTTATTACCATCATTCATTTTAATATCTATTACTGAAGAAAGTCGCCCTCCATAATCTGAAGGCATTCCTCCTTTATAAACAGTAACATCCTTTATAGCGTCTGAATTAAAAGTTGAAAAGAATCCTAACAAATGAGAAGGATTATAAACAACGGCCTCGTCCAATAAAATAAGATTTTGATCTGCAGCCCCTCCCCTAACATAAAAACCACTATTCCCATCACCTGCACTCTTTATACCGGGCAAAAGTTGAATAGTTTTCAGTACATCTTTCTCACCAAATAAGACAGGTACATTTTTCATTTCATCAATCGACATTTTCTCCACACCCATTAAAGGACGAGAAATATTATCACTCTTTCTTCGACTAGTAACAGTAACTGCTTGTAATAAAACACTTGACTTTTCGAGATTGATATCTTTTACAATATTTTTATCAAGCACTATATCAATTGTATCCGAATTGAACCCAGTAAAACTCACCACTAACTTATAGTTTCCGGGAGATGCGCTAACTGAATAATAACCATAAGAATTACTAATAGTACCAAGGCCACCTTGCCCAATGAAAATCAAATTTGCACCAATTAATGTTTCCCCTGAAGCCTTATCACGGACAGTTCCATTTACAGAAAACCTATTTTTAGCTAGTTGAGAGAAGGATATTAAAGGAAGAATAAAAAGGAGAAAAATATAAAGGGCCTTACTATATTGCATAAAAGTTTTTTTGTTTTGCTTATTCGATGCGAATGTAATAACAAGCAAAGTATTAATTTGTTGTATTGATGTTATATTCAATCAAAAGATATGAATAATTAAATAACATAATCAACTTCAAAATAAAAGCTACAAAATAAAAGCTACAAAATAAAAATGGACTTCAAACCTTTTCAGATTTGAAGTCCATATCAATTTATCTCACTTCTAATTTAGCGTATACTTTGGTAAACTTTGTAAATAATTATAGCAAGTTATCCTGCAAATATCAATTTAATCACTTAATACTTGTAACTTGTTAGATACAACTTAAAACCTAATACCCGCTACATGGTTCAACAGGAATTATTTCGTCGAGTGCCTTCTTTAAATCATCATACATCAACTTTTTACTTTCTCCTTGTGTGGTTTTTGAAAGTAATACGAATGTATAGCCTTTACATCTATCTAAAAACATCCATGAACCCGACATATTTGAATAACCAACTACAATACTTTTACCATCTAAATCTTTACTCAATATCCATTCACCCAAACCATAAGTAAATCCGGCAAATGGTGCAGGTGCATTCTTCATAAAACTATTGTCCATTTGCAAAGTCTCCATGTCAGCAATTGCTTTTTCGCTTAATATTCTTTTTCCATTAAACATGCCTTTATTTAACATCATTTGCAAAAAGTTATTCATATCATAAGTAGTAGAATAGGCACTAAATGACGGGTTCACTTTGTCTTTTGCACTAAAAGAAGTATTGCGCATATTAATTGGCTTCAGAATTTTTTCGGTTATCAAAGGATCAAAACTTTTCTTAGTAACAATTTCAGCAATTCTTGCGGCAATATCAATCCCAACATTGTTGTAACTAAAAGATGTACCTGGATTGTAGGATATTTCATGTTTACTTGCAAATGCGTTTACTTCTTCTTCAAGGCTTGCAAATTTAGCTTTATCAAAGAGTTTAGAAACGCTCTTTGGATATTCAATGCCTACTTGATGCGAAAGGCATTGTCGGACTGTAATATATTTTTTTCCATACGTTTCAAAAATTGGCAAATACTTACTTATTTTATCGTCTAAAGAAATCTTTCCTTCATCCACTAAATTCAATATTAATGCAGCAGTCAACCATTGACTGATACTACCGATTGAAGTTATATCCTGAACTTCAAAATCATCCGCTACTTTTCTAAAAATAACTTTTCCATCTTTCACCAAAATACAAGCAAAGTGAGTTCCTAATTCACTCTTATGATTATTAAACTCATGAGTAAGTGCAGTAAAATCGGCTTGTGAAAACACAGGATCAGCCTTAAAAAAGAAACTAACACAAAAAAATACACATGCACACAAACGAACGCAATTAAAATGCCTAGCATTTAAAATTCTCTTCATAAAAGTTAAGGGTTAAAATAAATTAATAAATAAATTTCCAATGAAATCTTTCCAAAAGCACCAATCTAATCAATTGAAATACAAATGCAAACAAAATCGTGTTACAAATATTTCATTTTTTTATTAATAAATGAAATTTCTAACCATTTTTTTCAAGAAAAACAATAAAAACAAAATGTAAATACACGTAAATGATGGAATTTAGGATATTGTGGTACTAATTAGGAAGAAATTATTTGAAAAAAAGAAGTTTCAATTACAACTAATGAATTACTACTTTGACCTTGTCATGAAATAAACAAATTGAGAAATAAAACACAATCCAAGAATTATATAAAATCCAATCGTAACAGGATTACAAATTTTTCTCATTTTTTCCCACCTCTCAACTTTGTCATTTCTTAATGAATAACGATCATAAAAAGTGAAAAAATTCTTAAATGCATACGAAGGTCTGTGAGGCTTGTATTGTATTAATAATATCAATTTAATTGTTCCTAACAATAGTAGAAAAAATATACCATAATCATGAAAAAACTGAATTAATATATCAATAATCATAATAAAAAATTAAATAGTGTTATCACTCTTAGAGATTACTAGACAAGACTTTTTAAAATTTCGTTGCGTAATTGAAAATATTTAATGTTTTTTTAAGCCAAATTTCAAATTAAAATAACCAACATAAACGATTTTAATCTCTGATTTTAATTTCTACATCTGAATGATTAATACTCACAAATGTCTAACCTGCAAAAAACGAATGCACTATATTGCGCCCCATAATACTGGACAAAAAAAAGTGGCTTGATAAAATTAATTCGCATATTTAATCTTTTATAACGCATACCTAAAGATGACATTAAGTAAAATTTGGAGCAGTTTTATCATCATTGCAATTACCGTTGCAATATACAAGTATACATTTCTAGGAAATATTGACATATTTAGTTGGATGGTTGTTGGCAAAGCCGACGATTTGGCCAATCCTCTTAAGGTAGATGGCATCATTCCTACCTGTAAAAATGCTGTTGATTTATGCATCAATTTAATTGGTGTCATGGCTCTATTTATGGGATTTATGAACATCGCGGAAAGTGCAGGAGGTATCAGATTACTCTCTCGAATTATTGCGCCGTTCTTTTCAAAATTATTTCCTGATATTCCTAAGGGACATCCTGCAATGGGCTACATGATTATGAATTTTTCTGCAAATCTTTTAGGACTCGATAATGCGGCTACACCTTTCGGTATTAAGAGTATGGAGAGTCTGCAAGAATTGAATCCCAATAAAGAGACAGCTTCTAATGCACAAATTATGTTTTTATGTCTACATGCTGCGGGACTGACCTTAATCCCTGTGAGTATTATTGCCATCAGATCATCGATGAAAGCTGGAAATCCTACCGACATTTTCATTCCCTGTATGATTGCAACTTTCATTGCAACTTTAGCGGCCATGATGATTGTTGCATTCAAACAAAAAATAAATATTTTTCAGCCAATCATATTATTTTGGGTATTAGGAATTTCTGTAGTAATTGCATCTCTAGTTATATACTTAACCCGCCTCAATTCCGATGCAGTACAATCCTTTTCCAAGGTGCTGAGCAATGGTTTGATTTTATTCATTTTTCTCGCTATAATTATCGGAGCACTCTATAAAAAAATTAGTGTTTACGATGCCTTTGTTGATGGAGCAAAAGGAGGTTTCGAAATAGCCGTAAAAATTATCCCGTACTTAGTGGGAATGCTTGTGGCAATTAGTCTACTCAGGTCGAGTGGAACTTTCGAAGTTATCATCTCGAGCATAAAATTTATATTCAACTATCTAGGTGCGGATACGCGTTTTGTAGATGGAATTCCAACTGCATTAATAAAACCTCTTAGTGGAGGCGGTGCAAGAGGAATGATGATTGATACGATGAAAACTTTTGGCGTTGATTCTTTTGCAGGTAGATTATCTTGTATCCTACAAGGCTCTTCCGACACGACCTTTTATGTAGTATCAGTATATTTTGGGGCTGTTTCTATCAAAAATACTCGCTATTCGATTGGAGCAATGCTAATTGCAGATTTAGTGGGGATAGTAACGTCTATTCTTCTTGCCTATTTGTTTTTTGGGAGGTGATTACTGTTATAAGTCTGCTTACGAATGAATTTATCTATAAATGATTTTGCAATTAGCGCATTTTTAAAAGATAAATATTTATAAAACAAGAAAGGCTTCGCTAAAACCGAAGCCTTTCTTGTTTATTTCTCTCCTTTCATTATTCTCCGTTCAACTTTGGTCTTAACCTCGCTTTAGCCTTATTAAAAACCATATTCCCTTTGTCAATACCCGCCCTCAATTGCTTTTGTTCTTCTAAGGGTAAATGATAAACAGTTTGACATTCTTCTGAACAACAACCATCATAAGCTGCAGCACACCTTTCGCACTGAATAAAGAGGATATGACAGGCATCATTAAAACAATTTTTATGGGTATCGGCAGGTTGCCCGCACTGATGACATTTTGCTATCACATCTTCCGTTATACGTTCTCCTAAACGATTATCAAAGACAAAATTTTTGCCAATAAACTTACTCTCTATGCCTTCCTCTTTAATTTGCTTGGCATAATTTATAATACCGCCTTCTAGATGAAATACATTTTTGAATCCCTTGTGCAACATAAAAGCACTTGCCTTCTCGCAACGGATGCCTCCCGTGCAGTACATGATAATATTTTTATCTTCCTTTCCCTTCATCATATCAACTGCCATAGGAAGCTGTTCACGAAAAGTATCCGAAGGAATTTCTATTGCTCTATCAAAATGCCCCACCTCATATTCATAATGATTGCGCATATCAATCACAACAGTCTCTTCATCTTCAAGTAATTGATTCATCTGTTTGGCATTTACATAGCCTCCTCTATTTTCCATACTAAAATTAGGATCCGTAATGCCATCGGCAACGACTTTATCCCTAATCTTAATCTTCAATACCCAAAAACTCTTACCATCATCATCAACGGCAATATTCAACCTTAAGCCATTCAACGGCTCATTGCTGTACAAAAATGTCTTAAATTCAGAAATACGATCAGAAGGAACACTGATTTGAGCATTAATGCCTTCATTTGCTATGTAAATTCGACCAAAAACTTTAAGGGCATCCAAATTAAGGTAAAGATGATCCCTAAAAACCTTAGTATCCTCAATTGGAAAATAATGATAGAAACTGATAGTGGTTCTTGGAAGCTTTTCTTGCAACATTTGTTGCTTCAGCACTTCACTACTGACACGATTATACAAATTAGCCATAAATCTAAATTTTATAAACCCGCTTGCAGGGCAGGTAAAATTGGCTGCGAATGTAAGGATTGAATTTCATTTTGGATAGACTCTGTTTCGTCCTTTTAAACATTGGGAAAGGAAGTCAAATTTGACTCAAAATTAAAAAAGTTGACAAATTAAAATTAAAAAAAACTTATAAAAAAGAAAAAACGATATGTTTGCAATAATATTTTATTATAAAAATTGATTAATTTGAATTTTTCGGAAAGGTTATTAATAGTGTAAAATTCTTCTTTTTTATTAAAATAGTAGAATTATATAACAATTTCTCATAGATTTGTCACCTATTTTAAGCTTATGAAGGCATTACAAATGGTAGATACTAAGAGTCAGTATCTCAAAATTAAAGATGAAGTTGACACAGCAATTCACGAGGTTTTAGATTCAGCTGCATATATCGGAGGCAAAGCAGTTCAGGAGTTTGGTACAGCACTTAACAATTACATTGGTTCGAAATTTACAATCACTTGTGCAAATGGCACAGATGCCTTGCAAATTGCTATGATGGCATTAGGATTGCAACCCGGAGACGAGGTAATCACACCATCATTCACATACATAGCAACCACAGAAGTTGTAGCATTGCTTAGATTGACACCTGTTTTTGTAGAGGTTGACAAAAAAACTTTTTGCATCGATCCTGAAGCTATCAGAAAGGCAATTACCTCAAAAACAAAAGCTATCGTACCTGTTCATTTATATGGACATGCTGCACCGATGGAAGAAATAATGGCAATTGCTAAGGAGTTTAACCTCTTTGTTATAGAAGATAATGCGCAGGCAATTGGTTGCGATTACACATTTAGTGATGGCACTGTTAAGAAAACAGGAAGCATCGGGCATATAGGTTGTACCTCTTTTTATCCAAGTAAAAACTTGGGGGCTTATGGCGATGGTGGTGCCATTTTTACAAATGATGAAGCGCTTGCAGAAAGACTTAGAATGACAGCGAATCATGGTCAAAAGGTGCGTTATTTACATGACTTAGTAGGTTGTAATTCCAGACTTGATGCAATACAGGCAGCAATATTAAATGTGAAATTAAAACGTTTAGACGATTATAATTGGGCTCGACAATCAGCGGCGGCACATTATCACAATGCATTAGAAGGTATTGATTGGATAACAACTCCATTTACTGCGCCTTATTCTACCCATGTTTATCATCAATATACACTCCTATTAAATGGAGTAAATAGAGATGAATTAAGTAAATACTTGACAGGCAAGGGAATACCAAATATGATTTATTACCCTGTACCCGGTCATAAACAAAATATGTTTTCTAGCTTAGGAATAGCTAATGTAAATTTAGAGACCACTGATTGGTTAACAGAAAGAGTTATTTCATTACCTATTCACACAGAACTCGAAGAAGAACAACTAAACTTTATAACTCAAGAATTATTAAACTTTAAAAATTAGCGGATGAAAATTGCAGTTGTAGGAACAGGATATGTAGGCCTTGTATCAGGCACTTGTTTTGCTGAAACAGGAAACAAGGTTACTTGTATTGATATTGATCAAAGTAAAGTAACAAAATTGTCAAAGGGAGAGATTACTATCTATGAACCTGGTCTCGAAAAAGTTTTTTTAAGAAACTTAAATGAAGGTAGATTAAAGTTTACAACTAGTTTGGAAGAAGGTATTAAAGATGCAGCTATCATTTTTCTTGCATTACCTACTCCACCGGGTGCCGACGGAAGTGCTGATTTGAAATATGTATTAGGCGTATCCGATCATCTTGGCAAGATAATGACTGATTATAAAGTAATTGTAGATAAGAGTACAGTACCTGTTGGAACTGCCGCTAAAGTACATGCTGCGATTGCGGCTAATTTTAAAGGTGAATTTGATGTGGTGAGTAACCCTGAATTTTTACGTGAGGGTGTTGCAGTCGAAGATTTCATGAAGCCTGATAGGGTCGTGATTGGTACAAGTTCTGATAGAGCAAGAAAATTAATGGGCGAATTGTATGCTCCGTACGTACGTCAGGGTAATCCAGTTATTTACATGGATGAGAAGAGTGCTGAATTAACAAAATATGCAGCAAATTCTTTTTTAGCTACAAAAATCTCATTCATGAATGAGGTGGCTCAATTGTGCGAAAGATTAGGTGCTGATGTTGATATGGTAAGAAGAGGTATTGGTAGCGACGATCGTATTGGTAGACGCTTTCTTTTCCCAGGAATTGGCTACGGTGGAAGTTGTTTTCCGAAAGATGTTCAGGCTTTGATAAAATCTTCTGAGGAAGTTGGTTATGATTTTCAGATATTGAAGGCAGTAGAAGATGTAAACGAAAAACAAAAGCTTCATTTGATACCAAAGATTAAAGCTTATTATAATAATGACTTAAAAGGAAAACATTTTGCATTGTGGGGTTTGGCGTTCAAGCCAAATACTGACGATATTAGAGAGGCTCCGGCTTTATATTTAATAAAAGCATTGACTGAAGCAGGTGCAACTGTTGCGGCCTTCGATCCTGAAGCAATGCCAAATGTAAAGGGTGTTATTGGCGACAAAATTACCTATGGTGGTAGTCAATATAGCGTTTTAAATAAGGCTGATGCTTTGATAGTTGCTACAGAATGGTCGGAATTTAGAAATCCTGACTTTGAATTCATGGAACAATTACTGAAAGAAAAAGTATTATTTGATGGTCGTAACTTATTCGATTCCAAACAAATGAGAGACGCCGGATATTTTTACGAAAGTATAGGAAGACCTTAAAATAGAATCAGGTTTCAAGATTCAAAATACGGATTACAAGTTCTGTAACTTGAATCTGGAAACCTGTAACTCATAACACATCTCTAACAAAAACACAATTATGAAAAGAGTATTAATAACGGGTGCAGCGGGTTTTCTTGGTTCACATCTTTGTGACAGGTTTATAAAGGAAGGATATCACGTAATTGGTATGGATAATTTGATAACAGGTGATATCAAAAACATCGAACACTTATTTCCTTTAGAAAACTTCGAGTTTTATCATCATGATGTTTCTAAATTCATTCATGTCCCTGGTAACTTAGATTATATTCTTCATTTTGCTTCTCCCGCTAGTCCTATCGACTATTTGAAGATTCCAATTCAAACCTTGAAGGTGGGTTCTTTAGGTACTCATAATTGTCTTGGTTTGGCTAAAGCAAAGGGTGCTAGAATGCTCATTGCATCAACTAGTGAAGTTTATGGTGACCCTTTAGTTCACCCTCAAACTGAAGAGTATTGGGGAAATGTGAATCCTATTGGTCCACGTGGAGTTTATGATGAAGCAAAGCGCTTTCAGGAAGCAATTACGATGGCTTATCATACTTTTCATGGCGTAGAGACTAGAATAGTTAGAATTTTTAATACTTACGGACCTAAAATGCGTTTGAATGATGGTCGTGCTCTTCCTGCCTTCATTGGACAGGCATTGCGTGGCGAAGATTTGACTGTTTTTGGTGACGGTAGCCAAACAAGAAGCTTCTGTTTTGTTGACGATTTAGTAGAAGGAATCTATCGATTATTATTGAGCGACTATGCTTTACCTGTTAATATCGGCAATCCAAACGAAATTTCTTTAAAAGACTTTGCAGAAGAAGTTTTGAAATTAACGGGTTCTGATGTAAAGATTATTTATAAAGACTTACCAAAGGATGACCCTAAACAACGTCAACCTGATATTACTAAAGCAAAGGAAATCCTAGGTTGGGAACCTAAGGTAGGTCGTGCGGAAGGATTGAAGATTACTTACGAATATTTTAAATCTCTACCTGCAACAGAATGGCAGAAACTACCCAAGGAATTTGTAAGTAATAAATAAAAGATGCTTTACCAATTACTTAAAAATAAGGAAAAGAAAATTGCAATTATAGGACTGGGCTATGTGGGTTTACCCATAGCCCTTTCTTTTGCACGTCATTTGTCGGTAATCGGGTTTGATATTAATGATAAACGTATTGAATTGATGCGTAATTGCATTGACCCTAGCAATGAATTGGTTAAAGATGACTTTTTAGGCACCGATATTCATTTCACTTCTTCGTTAGAGGAACTTAAGCAAGCTAGCTTCTTTATTGTTGCTGTACCTACGGCAGTAGATGCCCATAACATTCCAGACTTATCCGCACTAAAATTAGCTTCTAGCACTTTAGGTAAGGTAATTAAAAAAGGTGATTACATCGTATTCGAATCCACTGTTTATCCTGGTTGTACCGAAGAGGATTGTTTGCCAATAATAGAACAAATAAGTGGATTAAAAGCGGGAAATGACTTCAAAATTGGCTATTCGCCCGAAAGAATCAATCCAGGAGATAAGGTTCATACACTCGAAAACATCACTAAAGTAGTATCCGGATGCGACGAAGAAGCATTGCAAGAAATTGCAGCAATTTATTCGATTGTTGTTAAAGCCGGCATTCATAAGGCAGCATCAATAAAGGTTGCAGAAGCTGCTAAGATCATTGAAAACAGTCAACGGGATTTGAATATTGCCTTGATGAACGAATTGTCAATCATCTTCGATCGAATGGATATTAATACCTACGAAGTATTAGAAGCAGCTGCAACTAAATGGAACTTTCTACCCTTCACTCCCGGACTTGTTGGCGGACATTGTATTGGAGTTGACCCCTACTATTTAACTTATAAGGCAGCTAAATTGGGTTATACATCCAAAATAATAGCTGCGGGGAGGTATATCAATGACAATATGGGGAGTTATGTTGCAAAGAAAGTTATTCAGCATATCATCCAATATACCTCTGATGTAAAGGCAGCAAAAGTGCTCGTTATGGGGGCAACTTTTAAGGAAAATGTCAGCGATATCCGTAATAGCAAAGTGGCAGATGTGGTTAATGCATTGAAGGATTATCACCTAAATGTTGAAGTAACGGATGCCTTTGCAGATAGCAATTCGTTAAAAGAAGAATATGGTTTCCCATTAATCCATAATATTGCAAAAAATTATGATGCGGTTATAATCATCGTACCTCATAACCCTTACAAAGAACTTGATGACAAATATTTCGCTTCTATCACTAAAAATGATGCTCTTATAGCTGATATCAAGGGTATTTACAGGGGAAAAATAAAGAACAGGAAATATTGGAGCCTTTAATATTTGAAAGTAGTAAGATTAATAGAAGTTTTTGTTTAAATAGTTTCAATCAAAAATATTATGTACAAACCTTTAGTAGTAGTTACCGGTAAGAATGGACAGTTAGGTTGGGAATTATCTCAATTGAAAGTATTAAATCAATTTCAGTTTGACTTTCTTTTTATTGATAAAGAAGAAATGGACATGGGTAATCCTGCCTCTATTCCTGCTTTTTTCAAACAATATAAGCCTCAATATTTCATTAATTGTGGCGCCTACACTTTAGTTGATAAGGCCGAAACCGAAAAAGAACTTACACTTGCTATTAATGCAACTAGTGTGGGAGTCATTGCAGAAGAATGTGCCAAAATAAATTGCACGCTAATTACTATCTCTACCGACTATGTATTTGATGGTAATGGAACATCGCCTTATTTACCTAATCAAGCAACTGACCCCTTAAACTATTATGGTTTCAGTAAGAGAGAAGGAGAAGAATTAGCAATGAAAATCAATCCGAAGACAATTATAGTACGTACTTCTTGGGTGTACAGCTATCATGCAAATAACTTTGTAAAGACAATGCTTCGATTGATGAAGGAAAGGTCTGAATTAAAAGTTGTTGGCGATCAAGTCGGTTCTCCTACATGGGCTGCCGACCTTGCAGAAGCTTTAATTAAAATAGTAGAGCAATTGCAAGCAGGCAATACTCACTACGGTATTTATCATTACAGTAATTCAGGGGTAATTTCATGGTACGATTTTGCAGTAGCAATAAATAAGATAGCAGGACTAAGCTGCAATGTACTATCTATTCAAACTTCAGATTATCCTACACCTGCTAAACGACCTGCCTATTCTGTTTTGGATAAGGAGTCAATTGTAAATGATTTTGGAATTAAATTAATCGATTGGAAGTCAAGCTTAAGAAAGTGTATTTCCCTTCTAAGCTAAAAAAGGTAAAGGGTTTAAGGTTTTGATTTTTTTTCTCACACCCTAGACCTTTTTCCTAAAGCATTTATACATTTATGAGTACAGTAAAAAATTACTTATCACTAGTAAAGTTCTCGCATACCATTTTTGCAATGCCCTTTGCTATGATTGGATTTGTATTGGGAGTTATTCATCACGAAACTCAAGGTATAAATAGCGCACCTTGGTATTTCAGGTACGGTTTAAAACTAATTTTAGTAGTTATATGTATGATTACGGCACGCAGTGCTGCTATGGGATATAACAGATATCTTGATCGTGACTTTGATGCCAAAAACCCTCGTACTGCTAAGCGAGAAATCCCTGCAGGAGTAATTTCACCACGAAATGCGATGGCATTTATTATCGGCTCTTGCCTTTTATTTATTGCTGCTACCTATTGCATCAATACACTTTGTTTCTATCTTTCACCTATTGCCCTTTTTGTTATTTTATTTTACAGTTATACTAAAAGATTTACTGCACTTTGCCATTTGGTCTTGGGCATTGGACTCTCATTAGCACCTATAGGAGCCTTTCTAGCAGTTACGGGTGCATTTAGTTTACTTCCAATTCTATTTTCCTTTTCGGTTGTTTTTTGGGTCAGTGGATTCGATATAATTTTTGCCCTTCAGGATATAGATTTCGATCAATCCCAACAATTGTATTCTATACCTGCAGTTGTGGGTACATCAAAGGGATTGAGGATTAGTCAGTTACTACATGTTATGAGTGCCACTTGTGTAGTCATTGCAGGTGTTTATGGCAACTTTCATTGGTTGTATTGGGTTGGAGTGGCATTATTTATTGGCATGCTTGTATATCAACATACTATTGTAAAACCCAATGATTTAAGTAAGGTAAACATCGCCTTCATGACTGCAAATGGCATTGCAAGCGTTGTATTTGCAGTGTTTGTCATAGCAGACCTTATTATAAATTAGTGATGAGTGATGAGTTAAGGCTAAACACAACTTTTAATTATTTATTCAATCGAGTTACTGATAACTCAAAGTTCATAACTATTTAACGTGTCGAGAATAATTTGTATTGATTATGGAAGTAAAAGAACGGGAATTGCCGTTACTGATCCGTTGAAGATTATTGCCACTGCATTAACTACTATTGAAAGTAAGGAGCTACTAAATTTTTTGAAAGATTATTTTTCCAAAGAACAGGTTGAATTAATATTAATAGGCATGCCCTTAAATCTTGACGACTCCCCTACACATGGCACTCCGTTAGTATTGGCGACCATTAAATTACTTCAAAAACATTTCCCCTCAATTCCTGTAAAAACTGTTGATGAAAGATATTCTTCAAAATATGCCTCACAAGCAATGGTACAGATGGGTATGAAGAAAAAAGATAGACAGGTTAAGGGGAATATCGATCAAGTGGCTGCAAC
>CANCPA010000040.1 GCA_947379895.1 Chitinophagaceae bacterium
ATAAATGATGAACCAATTGAAATGTAAAATATAAAGTAATTTATATCTTTTTAAAATAGTAGAAATTTAGATTTAATACCCTTTATTATCTTATAATACTTTATAACAATTTCTACAAGTAATTACATATGATTTGCTATTCGAATAACATTACTAGGCCGTCTTTCAAAACAATAGTTTTTGTTTTATTATTGATAATATATTCAAGTATTTTACAGAATTTAAAGGCACAAGCTTTGAAAGATTACGCAAAAGCTATTAATCTATATTTTGGGTCACCTACTCAAGGACTTTCACAACGAATGCAGGACTCTCTTTCGTATAATTACAATTTTACAATACCAGGAAATTCATTGAAATATGATCAAGTAGAACCTTCACAGGGAAAGTTTAATTTTAAATTTGCGGATTCAGTAGTAGATTTTGCACAGAAGCATGGTATAAAAGTTAAGGGGCATTGCCTAATATGGCATTGGAGTGAACCAGGTTGGCTTTGGTATTATTCAGTTCATGGCAATCCAACACGTAAGGGCATGCTTAAAATAATGAAAACGCATATTGATAGTGTAGTCGGACATTTTAAAGGTCGAATAAGTGAATGGGATGTTGTAAATGAAGCAATTCTTGATTCTCCAGTAAATGGAAATTGTTTAAAATCAACACATTGGCAAAGTATCATTGGTAATGATTACATAGATTCAGCCTTTGTTTTTGCTCATCGAGCAGATCCCAAAGCCTATTTATATCTGAATGATTATGGAGGAGAAATGATTTATTCTGGCGAAAAACAAAAATCAGATACTATATATTCATTTGTTAAGCGGATGGTAGAAAGAGGTATCCCAATACACGGAGTTGGAATGGAGAGCCATATAAATAATTATGCAGCTCAACCCTCTGTTGCTGCAAATATTAAGAGATTAGGAGATCTTGGGCTTCGTGTTGCTATGACTGAAACCGATATGATGCACGCATCTAATCCTCCTACTGCTTGGACAAACATGGTAACAGCAGCAGTAGCTAATTACAATTTTACAACATTTGTAGCTTGGGGCTTATATGATTCAACCTCTTGGAAAGGATCAAATTGTGATTGTTTGATATGGGATTCAATGTTTAAGAGAAAACCCACAGTATATACTGCAGTTAAAAATGCGCTTGTTGCAGCTAACAAAAAAACAGCTATCCTCAGAGGACGGTTTCAAGCAATACCTGCTGATGATAGATTTCCTGATATTCCTAATAATTTAATTGCAATTCCAAATACAAAGACCATTTTATTGAGATGGAGAAGCGCCTTGAAGGCACTAACATATACTGTAGAACGAAGCACAACGGCTGGAGGGCCTTATGCTAATATTGCAACTGGAATTATAGATACGTTTTATACAGATACAGCTGCTAAAGCTGGGATTAACTATTTTTATGTTGTTGTTGCAGTAAATCCATTTTTTAAGAGTAATTTTTCTAATCAGGTATTATCTTCATTATTATGGCCTTTGCCCAACGAAATTCTAAGTTTTGATATTATTCAAACAAAACAAGGAATAAGACTCTCTTGGATGTTTGATGAAAAAAGTAAAATGAATTCTTATCAAGTTTTACGTTCAAATGATGGTATGAGTTTTTTAAATATTTCAGATAAATACAACTTTGATTCGATAAGCAAGGAATACACTTATTTTGATGATTCTCCCTTTCTAGGGAAAAACTATTATAAAATCGTCTCCATAAATGCTGAGGGAGACAAATTGTATTCAAAGACAAAATTTATTGCTTATAAAAGTGATAAATCCGAGCTTGGATTTGATATATTTCCAAATCCTGCTCATTCAGTTGCAAATCTAGAATTTAAGAAATGGGTTGAAGGAGAGATTAAAATTGAAGTTTTAAATTTGACTGGTAATAAAATATTTTCAGAAAATATGATTTTAACTCCTTTTGGACAAAAAGTGTTTTCGTTAAACACCACTAAAATAGGGAAGGGAGTTTTTATTGTACATATAACTGGAGCAAATATTACAAATTCTATAAAGCTAGTAGTTGAATAAATGACAATATTATAAATGATTATTGAATGAAAACAATGGGTTATTTTGGTAAATCAATATTTGTTAGTGATTTATTTTTAATATTTAAGAAGGTGGTATTCGACTTATTAGAAGATAAAATTCATTTCTTAAGTGGAATTGCTAATAAGTTTATAAATGCTAATTGTGTTTTGTTTTTAAGCGCTTTAAAGCTTCGTTTAATAAGTTATAAACTGACTGCTTTTTGATTTGCAGGATTTCAGAAATTTGTGTTGCATCAGCATCCATATAAAATCTAAGAAAAATAATTTCCTGTTGTCTTTTAGGTAATTCATTTAAAAGCCCTTCAACTTGAGTCACTTTTTGCTGTAGATTTTCCTTTCTTATAAGTTCTACCTCTTTATCGTTTACTGTA
Organism: Chitinophagaceae bacterium; assembly: GCA_947379895.1. Classification (GTDB taxonomy): domain Bacteria; phylum Bacteroidota; class Bacteroidia; order Chitinophagales; family Chitinophagaceae; genus Parasediminibacterium. The sequence continues at coordinate 2,446 of CANCPA010000040.1, forward strand.
AATGATCCATCCTGAAACGCTAGTTTATGTTTAGAAAAGAATTTCTTTTCTCCCTCAGTACATACTGCTATTTGCCTTCGAACAGAACGTAGTAAATAAAATTTCACGAATTGAGTATGACTTAGGTTTTTTCTGTTTTTCCAAAGGGTTAAAAAAACATCTTGAATACAATCTTTAACTAATTCAACATCAGAAGAGAATTTTTGTCCATAATAGAACAAGTCATTATAATATTTTTTCATTAGCATATCAAATGCAGAGGAGTCTCCTTTTAGAAAACCATCCCATAATTCAATATCTCCTCCTCCTAAATCATTACTCATACTAATGTTGTATGTTGGCGTTAAAAGTGTTAAATAGCAAAATTAATAACCTGAATTTTGTACTAGTTTAGGGTTTTTATAAATTTCAGCTTGATCAAAGGGATAAAAATAGTTTCTGTCATTCCATACCCTAGCCCCTACAGTTACAGGCGTATAGGTAAGAACAGAACCACTTTTTACTATGTTCATACCTAAGATGATCCCATTTAAATATGTATTTCCTTGTTTCCATCTTCTTATGTCAAAAAAGCGATGTTCTTCGAAGCAAAGTTCAACCCTACGTTCATTTTGAATACGTATTCTCATGCTATCTTGAGAAATTCCTGAAGCAATAGCAGGGAGTTGCACACGAGATCTTAACGTATTCATCGCATCGTAAACTCCTTGAACAGGCCCCTGTGCTTCGTTCAAAGCTTCGGCATAGTTGAGTAAAATTTCAGCATATCTAAAAATTATCCATGGTCTTCTTCTACTTACATTAGGTGTTGAATTCCATGTAGCTGATTCAGATAAAAACTTTCGCATGTAGTATCCTGTTTTTGTAGATAATATATTAGTAGCTACGTTATCTAAACCACCTTGAAAAGTTTGTACCGCTCTTCCTTTATATGAAGTGCCATTAAATAAAATGAAATATGCAAGTCTAGGATCACGTCTAAAATAAGGGTTTTGGGGATTGTACCCTGACCTTGAATCAAAAATAGGAAAGCCTTTATTGGTTTCAAATGCATCAACAAGCTCTTGTGTAGGATTACAAAGTCCACTTGCAGTATTGTAACCAATTGGTGCATTATGCTGATCTATTGAGTTTGTTTGTAATGCAGAAGTTGCAAAGATCACTTCTTTGTTATAGGTCACTGCTGAAACATCATAATCCCAGTAATTTGAATAGTCTGAAGATGTCAATAAACCATGAACGTTAAATTGAATGATTTGTTTAGCTACATCTGCTGCAGCTTGCCATTTTGATAGGTCACTTGAAGGATTATTCAATGGGCTTGCCGCATATAATAAAGTACGGCATTTTAATGCTAATGCAGCAGTTTGTGTTGCTCGTCCTCTAGCTCCGTCATCCCAAGTAAGGCTATCATAAGTATTTCCTAAAACACCATTCCATAAAGGTAATCCCACGACTGCAGAATCACAATCCTTGATAATTTGAGACACCACTTCATTGTAGGTATTTCTAGGTAGGTTTAAATCATCAGTTGGAGCCAACACTTTAGTTATAATTGCTACTCCACCATATCTTTTTAATAACTCAAAATAGAAAAAGGCACGTAAAAAATAAGCTTCGCTTTTGAGTTCAATCGTATCAGAAGCAGGATATACAGCACTTGTTCCAACATTTGCTAAAAACATGTTGGTCCTTCTAATATAATTATACATGACAGGATAATTATTGTCAATCAAATTTGTTGCTCCCCATCCTCCATTAAAAAAGTTATACATTAAAGAAGAAGGATTCGAACAAATAGCCTCATCACTTCCTTCCGAAAGCATTGCACCATTGCCATCTATATTATACCTACTTGCCAATGTAGTGGCACCTGCTGATGAAGTTGGAGTTGACAGTCCATTATAAGTATCATTTAAAAAACTGCGCGTATTCCTATCACTATACCAAACTTGCTTCGAATAATAGGAGCCTTCAGTAGTTGTATAGGATAAATAATTCTTTTTACAAGAAATGTTAGTAGTAATTACTAATAAAAGAAAAAACGTATAAAATATATTTTTTAGCATAATAACAATTTATTTAAGACTAAAATTTAAATGTAGCCCCAAAAGTATAAGTGCTTAGATATGGGTAATTAGAGTCAAATCCAGCATTTGGATATTCAGGATCAATTCCATAAGCCCCTAAATGATTCCATGAATAGATGTTATTACCAGAAAGATATATTCTAAGCACACTTGCACCTTCTCTTCCTTTAACTTTGAATGGTAATGAATACCCAATTTCCATGGTCTTAATTTTTAAATAATCTCCATTTCGAAGGTAATAATCTGAAGGAAGCGTATTATTCGGACGTGCTATTATTGATAATCTTGGCCATAATGCAGTACTTGCATTTGATGAAGTCCAAGAATTAAATGAGAATGAACTTAAATTGTTAGGTCCCGAATTTACAGCTGTATTTATATCAATTGTACGACCAAGTGCCCCTTGAAATTGAGTTGAGAAGTCAAATCTTTTGTACCCTAAATTGAACCCAAATCCAAAATATGATTTGGGAATATCAGTATAATTAGTCATTACTTCATCCCGAGTATCTATTTGCCCATCACCATTCATATCTTTATATCTAATATCTCCTTGTTTTAATACATAAGTTGTTTTAGGGCCTGCAGCTAATTGAGTTGAATCTCTAAATAAACCATCATTCAAATACATTAAGCGACTAGTGAAGTTTATTGGAGTTCCTACTACGTGACCTATTTGACTTTGAATAACAGGTATTGTGCCTTCATTAATATAAATGATTTTATTGATGGCTAAAGTGTAATTACCAAACACACCTAATTTTAGTGCCCCTATTTTTTTATTATAGTTAAATGACACCTCGAATCCTTTACTATTAACACTCCCACTGTTTGTTAAACCAGCAGATTGTCCAAGTAAATTAGGTAAGATACTATTTGTCAAAATATTCTTTCTTGTATCCGAGAAGTAATTTATTTCTAGGTCTAATGATTTGTTGAGTAATAATATTTCAAGACCAACATTTGTTTGATATATATTTTCCCAAGATATGTTTGGATTTGCAATATTTAATTCAGCTACTCCAAGGGAATTAGAAAAGCCGGTACCAAAAGCATAACCTGTAGATGAATTAAAGTAGTTGTTAAAAGGAAATCTTGAAGTACCAATTGCATCGTTTCCAACTATGCCATAACTGCCATGTAGTTTAACATAGTTTAGAAATTTAGTCGGTTTGAAAAACTTTTCTTCAGTTAAAATCCAACCTAAACCAAAGGATGGGAAAAAGCCATATCTTTTTGAAGGTGCAAAGTTTTCTGAACCTGAATAGCTACTAACCAATGTTGCATAATATTTGTCTTTGAATGAATAGTCAACTTTTCCTACTAATTGTTCTAATCTATAAGGGAGATTAGTAGGAAGATTTAATTGTGATCTTTGAAAGCGAAAACTAGCATCAATTTTATGATTTTGCTTAAATAGTCTATTATAATCTAAGCCCATCCAAATTTCATTCCTGCTGAAACTTGAAAGATAGCCACTCGAACGATAGGTGAGAGGTAATACAGTACCAAAAGTACTTCCTGAAACTGAGTGTGTCGTATGTTGCTCTTGATATCCGTTTTGCCAAATACCCTCAGCATCATAAGTAACTAATAAGTTAGCAGAAAATCCAGTCAACAGATGATCAAGGTTTTGCCGCAATCTCATAGTAGATGACATAATCTGATTAAGCCTGTTTGTTAATCCATTCCCCATTAATAATGCATAAGGATTAGATTGAAAAGTGGAACTACCTCCATAGGTGCCATTTTGATTGGTAATTGCATATGCGTTAGGTGCAGTGTTGTTAATAATATTTAATACTCCTCCTAAGTTGTTAGACCCTGGTTGTGTGCGGTTTTCACTTCTTCCACCTACATCTAAACTTGCAATCAGGTTTGGATTAATTTCAAAATCTAGGTTTACACGAAAATTTAATCTACTAAATCTGACATTCGAATTATAATTTTCCGTTTTTGTATGATTTAATAGACCATCTTGATTAAAGAATCCCATTAAAGCCAAATATTTGAACTTAGCATTTCCCCCTTTAACGGATAACACATAACGCTGAGTAAAGGCCAATGGTTTTATAAAAGTATCATGGAAATTATTATTGGGGAATCTATAATGATCAGAATCGTGTAAATAGCCATCAATTGTGGCCTGTGAGTAAGTTAGTTTAGTCCCATCGTTTGCATTTGCAGAATCGTAAAGCAATGCATAATTATAAGAATTCAATGGTTTTAATAAGCTTATTGGCATTTGAAAGCCTGTTTGTACATCTAGTTGAACAGACATTTTTTGAATGCTTCCTCTTTTCGTGCTAATTACCATCACTCCATTCCCTCCCTTCAATCCATACCAACCAAGGGATGTGGCGTCTTTTAGAATAGAAATACTTTCAATTTCATTGACATCAATGTCTTGAAATTCTCTAGTAGCACCATCTACAATGGCAATAGGCACATTGGCAGTATTAAATGTTGAACGCCCACGAATTTGCAGGGTTGATATTTCATTTCCAGGAGTTGTACCAGTTTGTTGAATATATAAACCTGGAATTTTTCCGGCTAAAAAATTATTTACACTTTCCATTGGGACTTGTGCAAATGAATTAGCTTTAATAGAAGAAACAAATCCGGTAATATTTCTTCTAGTTTTTTCGCCATAGGATAGATTTATAACGTCTTCAACTCCTCCATTTATTAGTGTAGGGGAAAATTGAATATCACCCATGTTTGCGGTTGCATTTATTATCACATCGTTATAACCACTTTTAGATAAAATAATTGTAGAACTACGTGCGCATTTTAAAACAAAATAGCCTGTACTATTTGTATAAGTAACAATATCTTTTCCAAGTACAGCAACTTTTACTCTCTCAACAGGAGAACTGTTATTTATTGTTCTTCCAGTTGCAGTCATTAGTTTTTCCTTATTTGCTTGTTGACAATTTGCAGTAAATTGTAACTTTAAGAGCAAAAAAGTTAAAGAAAATACTATAATAAAAAAATTCGACTTCATTACATTTTTTTAATTGTTCATAAATCCTCAATCTTACCATCCTTGTGTCTGCTTCAAAACTCCATTTGATTTTTGCATCTCTACTTTAGGGATAGGGTAGAAGTACATTTTATCATAAAAAACCTTTTGATACTGCGTAGGTAAATTGACTACTGAATAACTATATGGTGCTTGTGCATTAGAGACATTTATTCGTTTCATTGGTTGTGCAACTATTTGAGCACCTTGTTTCCACCTTAAAATGTCCCACCATCTATGTTCTTCAAAGGCAAGTTCTACAGCTCTTTCATTGTGAATTCTTGAACGCATTGAGTCTTGACTTAAACCGGCAGGTAAATCGGGCATTTTTGCTCTTGTTCGAATTTGATTAATTGCATTATATACTTCAAATGTTGGCCCTTGTGCCTCATTTAGTGCCTCTGCATAATTAAGTAATAGCTCACCATATCGAAAATATATATAATTAATTATTGAAGTTCCCGTACTTCCTGCTTTATATACTTCTGGCCAAAATTTTTTGCAATAGAAACCTGTTCTTGTTGTAAAATTGTTGGCAGAATTATAATCAGTTCCTGAACTTGCATCCCACATCGCAATTGTTCTTTTTTGCCATGTCATTCCATTATAAATAAGATTATTATAAAATCTTGGATCTCTATTAAGAAACGGATTTGTTGAGTCGTAACCTGATAAAGGATCCGTTATTGGCAATCCATTTGACATTTCATATAATTCAGCATGGTTTTCTGTTGGATTAAATGTTCCGAAACCTCCTGAACTTGAGGGTACAATAAAGTTATATAGAAAACTATTATTGGAAAACGACCTTGCAGGTCTATTTTGAATCATTATATACTCGGTAGATTGTGGAGTAGTTAGTAAATTACCGTATTTCGGTTCTAATGAAAATAAACTTTTCGAATCACTTAAACTTAAAAGTGCTGCAGAAACATCTGCAGCTGCTTGCCATAAATCAATATCATTTGTTGTGTTAAATCGAGGACTAGCTGCATACAACAATACTCTTGATTTTAAAGCCATCGCAGTAGTTAATGATGCTCGTCCATAGGCGCTTCCTGTACGAGTTAACATACTTTTTCTTGTAAATATCGAAATCGAAGAATCTAAATCATTTAAGATAAAATTAAGTACCTCGCCTTTATCTGTTCTTGGTAAATCTTGATTTTCAAATATACCTAATGGATGGTCAACAATTATTACATCACCCCATCTTTTCCAGAGTTCAAAATAAAAGAATGATCTAAGAAAAAATTGCTCGGCTTTTATTACATCAAGTCCGCCATTTGCAGCTGATGGAACCCTTTGATAATTTGCCAAGAAAGTATTTACATTGTAAATACCCCGATACATTTTTGAATAAATTGATGACATATCACCTGCATTAGGATCTAACATTAGACCTTTATTTACAAGTGCTACCGAAGAATTACTAGCATCTATCGATTCGTCTGAAAACTCTGAAGAATTTCCTTGAAATCCATTAAAGTATGCATAATCATTGATAAGAAAACTATATGAATTATCTGCCCATCCTAGAGTATAGCTGTAAGATGTAAAAACATCCTCATTGCTAAGTTCCACCCCAGTATCTTTCTGAAGAAAATCCTTTTTGCATGAAAAGCATAAAATGAGTAGTAAATAGGTAAGTACTTTTTCCTTTTTCATAATATTAAAACTGAATATTAGCCCCAAAATTAAATACCCTTAAAACTGGATAAGTTGCACTACTAGATGCACCGTACCCACTAGGTAATTTAGAATAGTTTTCAGGGTCTAAGTACATAAACTTAGTCCATGTTTTTAAGTTCTGTCCATTTACATAAACCATACATGATTTAATATGCAGATGTCGAGTGATTGAAGGTGGAACGTTGTAATTAATTTGAACGTTTCTTAATTTCAAATATGAACTATTTTGTAAAACAAAGTCATTTAATACAATATTAGGATTAGGTATTGAAGAATATACAGGTCTTAAAACAGGCCATGTAGCTTTATTAGCGGTAGCAGGTGTCCATCTTCCTAACATGTGTTCGTAATAATTATCAACAAACATAACATCACTGCTAACGTGTGTAGCACCCTGTAACATTATGTTTAATGTAAACCTCTTATAAGTAATTTTTGGAGAAATACTATAGGTGATTTCAGGCAATCTTGAATAGCCGATAGGGGCTATGTCATAACTGTTAATTATGACATCTCCATTTAAGTCTTTATACTTTAAATCTCCGGGTATTGAAATAGCAGAAGTTACATTATTTACAGGACTTTTAGCAATATCTGCTTGATCATAATAAAACCCATCAGTTTTATATCCATAATATTGACCAATACGATTTCCTGTTTTCCTTTGATAGTCCTGAATGCCCGGAGCATCATCAGTTACTAAAATTTCGTTATGTGCGTAACTAAAATTAAAATTAATACCATATAATACTTTGTTTTTCCAGTTATCATTAAAATTCATACTCACTTCAAATCCACTATTAAAGTTTTTTCCGAAATTTGTTGGTGGCTGAGTCGCACCATAAACAGTGTAGGCAGTGTTAACTCTTGTTGATAATATATTATATCGCAAATCATCAAAAAAATCAATTGTAAAGGATAATTTGTTTTTTAACAATGTTGCATCAAGCCCAATATTTCGTTTTCTAGAAGTCTCCCATGTTACATCAGGATTGCCAAAACTATTTTGTGTAGTAACAGGGTTTAGGGTGTTACTTGTACCAAAATAAACGCCACCTCCCCATGAATAATTACTCAGATATGCAAATCTTCCAGTTGAAGGACTCGGTATGCCAACTAATCCAACTGACGAACGAATTTTAAGATAATTTATCCAATTATTTTTATGAAAAAAACTTTCATCGCTAATTATCCACCCAACTGAAACTGATGGGAATATACCATATCTATGAGATGCAGGATAGTTTTCTGAACCACTATATGATGCACTTGCTTCAAGCATATAGCGCCTAATATAGTTATAGGATATTCTACCAATCAATCCCTGATGTGCAGAAGGTGCTTGCCCACCTCTTAATTGTAGTAGTTCTCTTTGTCCAACTAATACTGCACTAATTGAATGTTTGTTTGCAATTCTTTTTGAATAATCTAATTGCAACTGTATATTGGTTTTATTAAATCCCTCTTGAGTTACACCTATACCTGACAATGGGGCATCAACTGTATTTGGAGATACAGGTGATGGTACTAAATTTAAATTTGCAGTATCAACACCCCAAGCTTTGTAATAGCCAATTTGTGAAGAAGCTGCATCAAAAGTAGCATCATATCCAAAGGTTAGTTTTCCCTTTAATCCACTCGTTAACCAACTTAAATTTTGATCAAGCACAAAAATATTTTCAATTATATTTTTATTCCATTTAATAAATCCTGCCTGAGTTTCAATTGCATAGGGATTGAAGGAGTTAATTATGTAATTTGAATAATCTTCTATATGATTATATTTTGCATCAAGAGCCTGAATTGCAGGATCACTTGAGTTAGTATATTGAGGGAAAAAGGGATATAACCAAGAAGGCAATCTAAATACTTTAGTCATTAATCCTTCCCATGCATAATGATACTTTTGTTGATTATCTGATCCATAGTTAATCGTAACAGGTGAATATCTTTGTTCGAGCCTACCTGCAGTTCTGATTGAGAAATTGGTTGTGTTTGTTAATTTCAAATCTATGTTTGATCTGAAATTAAATCTGGTAAAATCAATATTTACTTTATATCCTTGAGATGATTGATATTCTTTCATCTGACCGTCTGCATAAAGATAGCCTGCCGATACAAAATACCTTGCTTGGTCATTACCTCCGCTTACGTTAAAATTATGTTGATTTTGAATAGCATTTGGTTTAGTAATGATATTAAACCAATTTGAATTTGGGTATAAAAGTGGATTTCCATTTCCACTCTTGAAAATATCAAGATCAGTTGCTGAAAATCGAGGATTTTGTCCAATATTCATTTGCGATTCTGTTTGTAAAACTGCACTTGGATATGCATCTAGGACTTTTGCAATGCCACCAAATTGAGTCATTCCTGTATTTCCTGAATATGACATTGTTGTACTTCCACTTTTTCCTTGTTTTGTTGTGATTAATACAACTCCATTTGCTCCTTTCAATCCAAATACAGCTGTTGCACCAGCATCTTTTAGTATTGAAATGGATTCTATTTCATTTGGATCTATATTACCAAATTCAACTCTTTCTATTCCATCAATAATGTATAATGGTGTTGCAGAAGCCGAAACCTGACCTCTTATAAATATATCTGCCTGACTATCACCTGGTTTACCACTTTGTTGAACAGTAGTGATTCCTGTCACTCTTCCAGTTAAAGCGTTTGTTAAATCTGCAGTAGGTGATTCTAGTAATTCACTTCCTTTGGTAGAACTGATGGCCGATGAGGATTGCTTTTTGCTTTGTGTTCCGTATGCTACAACTATTACATCTGTTAAATCTGTGGGTATTTCGGATAGTTTTACTGTATAAAATTTACCTGGCTCAACTTTCATTCGATATTCTCTACATCCTACATAATTGAAAGAAATCATTGAAGCATCCTTTGGTAAATCAATTGTAAAATTGCCTTTTGAGTCTGTTGTAAATGTTTTTAAAGTGGATATTACTTTTACATAGGCTCCAACTAGCGGCAATCCTTTATCATTAATAACTTGTCCCTGCGCTTGATTTTGATTTTTTATATAAATATTCTCACTTTGGACGGATGATGTGGAGTTTTGATTTTGTTGTTTTTTTTTTCCATCACCCTGCGCTAGGTTATTGCTTAGAATAATGTAATTATTAATCAATTCATATTTAATTCCTAATGGTGTTAATATTTGATCTAGTACTTCAGCAATTGTCTTATTCTCTGCTTTTATATTTATTTTCTTTTGAGGATCAATTATAGTAGGACTATATGAAAATCGAATACCATTTGCTAATTCTAATTGTTTAATTGCTTTCTCAAAAGGTTGGTTTTGTAAATTGACCGTAATCTTTTTGGTTAAAACATCTTGAGCAGACAATCTATTTACATTAAGACAAAGTACAAAAATTGATACTCCAATAAAAATAAATTTCAACAAAATAACTTTATTCCCTTTTTGCAAAATGGAACAATAGTTTAAAATTCGATTAAAGTAATCCAAATTAAATTTCATTATGACAAACAAATTAAATTCCTGAAAAAACACATTCCTTGTTAAAACAACTTCGATAACTCACTAAAAATGTTTGCTATAATCTTTTGTTATTATAACATTCCCATCAATGATTTCGAATTGAGATTGAGTTGATTTACATATTACCTGTAACTTTTGAAAGAAATTTTCTCCACCTAAACTTACTGTAAGTGTACAGTTACTAAAAACATTCTCATCATAAATTATATTAATATTATATGATTTTGATAAGGTGTCAAATACATTCGAGACGGGGGTATTTGAAAAGTTAAATGAATCACTTTCTTTAGATATTACAACAGGATTTGTAATTAAAGACTTAGCTAAAGTCTTATTATCTTCATTATAAACTACCTTTTGATTGGGTACTAACACAACGCCACCCCAATTATCGGGACTAGCAAAAGTATTATTTAAATCTTCATTTTTGTATACAGAAACTTTACCTGTTATAAGTTGAACAGACGACGATTTTGTATTAGGATAGGAGGTAATTGTAAATGAGGTACCCAATACTTTTGTTGTTAATTTGGGTGTGTAGACAATAAAAGGCTGCTTTGGATTCTTAGTTATATTAAAATATGCCTCCCCTGATAATATTGCTTCTCTTCTTAAAAAGCCACTATCTGCCCGATAAAAAAAGCTTAATGTTGTGTTTTTACTTAGAATAACGGTGCTGCCATCTGGTAAAATATATTTAGTAGAATCATTTTGGCTAGTATACTTTATTACATTTTTTTTATCTGCTAACATTAAGTGAGCATAAATATTATCTACATTGTCAGGAAAAAACTTTTTATAATTTAATCCTAATAATCCTAAAATTAAAATTATAGTGAAAGCAAAAGCAAACTGCTTTTTTGATGGTAATAGCTCTGAAATATAATTTGAGAAACTTTGAATTGTATTTTCCTTTGGTGAATCGATTTTGTTTAATACTTTTTTTACTTCATAATCTATTTCATTATCTGATAAATATTTACCCGATAAATTGATGGCAAATAATACAGCTTTTGCTTCATTGCATAATTCAAGATTGTTATTATTTTTATTCTTCCAAGTTTCCCAAAATAAAATTTCTTCTTCAGATCCTTTCAAAAAAATCCATCTTCTGAAGGACTTATCAAAAAGTAAACTTTCAAAGTTGTATATGAATTCATTTACCATTATTAACATGTTGATTGAATAAAAGAAATTAATCTGAAATTCTACTGATTTATTTTATCTTTTTTCTTAAAATTCAATTAAAACATTTTGTCATTGCATTTAATTATTGTTACAGAGTTTTTAAAATAACATTTTTTGATTTTCAGGATGAAGTTTACCCTATTTTAAAGTAAACAATGAATTTCTAATATTAATATTTTCAAAGGTTACTTGAGCTTAAAATTAGATAATATTTTATCCTTATTATTGAATATGTATATTCAAAAAATTCATTTTTTTTATTAGAAGTTCTAATTGAAATTAAGTCAAATGTATCAATTTAATGTTTGAATTGACATTAGCTGTTAACAATTACTCTCATTAATTTCTTATTCAATATTATCATCTGAGTCTTTCTATGATTTAAATAAATTATTACTAAATTTTTAGGTAATTATTAAATTAAGTATTGAGAGTAAGTAATTTAAAATAAAAATTTAATATATAAGCAATGCCGATTATTTTACGTGATTTTTAAAACTAGGAAGGTTTCACATAAAGCGAAACCTTCCTTCAATAATCTTTATGACACTAAAATAAATAAACTCAATTATTTGAATTTATTTGAACTAGAACATAAACTTTTTATGCTTATCCAAATATTTGTAAATTTCACTACCTGCTAAAAGAAAAGCGCCAACGCCATATACTTTAGTACTATTCTCATCACACAAGCCAGGCGAATCTGCTACTTGTTGTACATAACCCAATTTCCCATTTTCAGCTACACAAGAGGTTAATGTATACCATGCTTTATTAATGACAGGCAAGTAAGTTTTGGCATCCAAAATGCCATTATTAACACCCCACATCAATGCATAACAATATAAGCCTGTTCCACTCGATTCCTTAACAGGGTAGGTGTTTGGAGCCAATAAAGAGGAATGCCAACTGCCATCAGGCTGTTGCAATTGAATAATACGCATTGAGTATTCCTTTAACAACTGTTCAAAGCGTTGACGACCTGCGTAATCGGCAGGCATGTTTTGTAACAATCGTACAAGTCCTGCAATTACCCATCCATTTCCCCTACTCCAAAATACTTTTGCCCCATTTATTTCCTTTTTCTTAAAGTTACTTTCATCTCTGAAATAAAGATGTTCTGTAGTATCGTATAAAAAATCAGTAGTCTTCCACCATAATTTAGTTGCAACATCAAGATATTTCTTATCTCCCGTCGCTGTAGATAAATAGGCTAATGCAGGTGGCCCCATAAATAGTGCATCACACCATGCCCATTCTCTTGAAGCAATTCTGTTTTTCCAGGCTAAACTTTCATTATGTGGCTTAATTACAATACTATCTGCAAGATCCATAAAGTTTGCGATCATTTTATTTTCTTTATGTTGCATGTATTGTAAGGAATAAAGCTGACCTATACAATAATCGTCAGCGTGATATCGATCTCGTCCTGTTTTCCAATTGAGTTTTTCACTTATGCTAAGTAAGGTATCTCTGTAACTTTTGCTTTTGCTAATCCGGCTTAATTCATAAATACCTGTATAACCAACTGCATATTCCCAATTGCCAATGTTTCGTGGTTTTTTTTCACTGATGAATTGTATTTGCCAATCAGCAACTTTTTCCATTAATTTTAATACATCTTTCTTCTTTATCTGTGTATCTTGTGCTAATAAATCGCTCGTTAAAATAGTAGTTCCTACTAAAATTAATGTCCAATACATTAACCTTTGTACCTTCTTCTTCATAATTATATTTTAAATAAATCAATATTTTATCAGCCTGAGAAGTGTAAAATATAATTTGGTTTAATCAGTTTTATTTTTGATTATAAAATAAAACTGAGGATGGAAGTGTGGTTTTTGGAATTGCACTACTTTTCCATGAAACACTTAATGCAAATTCGCCTCCACCTTGCCAAAACCATACTTTAATTTTATGAAATCCTGCTGCAAGTTTTATATCCTTCTCAACCTCTTCTTCTGCATGGTATCCTTCATTTAAGATTTCTACTTTATCGTCAATTACTAGTTTACTACCATCATCCGAATTAATCGAAAATACATAATTATCATCCGCAGGAATTTTCACATATCCTTCAAAAATAAATGCATAGTTCTCTTCACGAGTACTTTTTGATAAGTCAATAACATTTGCAATTCCTGTGCTAACAGGTGTCAATTTTGCAATTGAATCAACATTTGCCAACTCATCTTTAAATTGATAATACTTGTAGGTAATGCCTTTTTGTGGATTTGCCAAATTAGTGGCAGGCAAAAAATCACCTGTTTTTTCAATTTTACTCTTTATTGGTTTAATATTTGACCAATTACCTGAATTTGCTGTGGCATTTAATACTAATGCATTTGTTGCAACTAGTGCAACAACAATCGTTGATTTTTTCATTTTTTTCATTTTTATTAATAATAATTATTTTCCTCTTTTTTGTTGATTCGAAAAGTTAATTTATGTTACGATTCAAGTGTTTTACAACAACTAACTCAAAAAATTAAAAAGTGATATAGCGACTAAAATTTATAATAGTTTAAAATCATCTTAATAATTATAAAAATTTGTTTGCCTTATTTCTTTTTAATTAATCTTGTGAGAAGACTCTTCGTTTATAATCTTTTTTCAAGATATACAAAGGAAATATTGGCATTTTCCTACTCGTGTAAATTTATAAAATGGAAATTACTTTTACAGTAAATGAAATATTTGAGAAAATATTGAAATAAAATAGTCTAAAAAGGTACTTTCGATAGCTGCTTAGTTCTCTCCTCAAAAAAGTCACTTACGCTAAAAACTCAAATAATTTCACCTTCAACGTAAAATCTACATCAAATGTGGCATTCCTTTTATCTAAGGAATGAAGTCTTTCATAAAATATGCCACTACTTAGGAATATTAGGTAGTATACTTTATCATTGATGTCACCGTCGTGGTCAACTGATACACGTCTTTCATAAAAGATATTACTCCTGTGGTCTAGTGAGTGACAATTTTTATAAAAGATGCTACCCCTGTGGTCTAGGGAGTGCCTCCCTTTGTAAAATAGTACACCGTCGTGAAATTTAATAAAGCTTGAATTTCTAAAATAAAAGTTGATGGTGTTTTCAATTCTGTATATTTACATGCTTTCAAAAGCGATTGGTTATAAGGTTATCATTAAATTAATGGAGAATTTAAAAAATAACAGGGAATAATCGGATGATTTTTCTATATTTTTTTAAAACATTAATTTATTTTTAATTTTATTATTATGTCTATTTCAAGAGATCTACCCCAAACCAATATTGCTAGTCAAAAGGCGCTGAACACAGCTGTAGCAAGGGCAAAAGCTTCTACAACTGTTTTAAGTGCAGCAACAAGTACTAGGTTAAGTACAGAAAATACAAATTTTGATGCTGCAATGAATTTGGTTATCGATACCAAACAAGCACAACGAGCCGCATCGGATGCTGCAATTGCAGGAAAAGCAAAATTTCGCACTTTTTTCAGCTGTTATTTCTCTACATTGAATTGTGGTATCGAATTGGAAAGTATTCCTCGTGCTGCACGTGCTTATTATGATCTTGACATTAGCAACGACAGACAACCTGTTATTAATAATGATGCAAATTTGTTGCTTTGTGGACAACGGGTTATTGACGGCGATGCCAAAAGAGTATTAGCAGGTGGAATTTCAATGGCATTCCCTACAATTGCTGAATACACAGTTGTTTTCAACGCTTGTAAAGCATCAATTTCGGCGTTTACTGCGTCTAAATTAGCCGTTATGGAGGCTGAATCGGCAAGGAAAAGTCATAAAAAAAGTGTAAAAAATATAATTGTTCGGGTATGGAACGAAGTAGAAACTTACTATAGCGAATTAGAAGCATCTGCAATGAGATCAGCGAGTCGTTTGTTCGGTGTTAAATATACGAGTCAGGGATCCTCAGCCATTATTAGTGGCATTGTAACTGATAGTATTTCTGGTTTACCTATTGAAAATGTTATTCTTCATTTGGAAGGAGTAGGTACAAAATTCACTACTAATACTGAAGGGAAATATACCATCAACACTAATCAAAATGGTGATTTGACCATTTTGGCTAATTTAACTAACTACACAGAATCTGAAACAGATATATTATTGGTTGACGGTGGTAAAATGGAGGTTAATATCAAGATGGAAGAAATTATCAAATAACAGTTTTTGAAAAATAAATTTAGTTAAATCAACATCCTGAAAGTTTAATACTTTCGGGATGTTTTGTTTTAAGAATATCCCAATTGATAAAATGTCAAACTAACTGCTCGAAACTTAGAATTCCATTCATGCAAATGTCATTAAAACACTTATTTATCCACATTATACTATTTATTAAATAAAAACAAAAATTTTCTTAAAAAATTACAGTAGAAAAAAGAGAACGTTTTCTTTTGTTTAGTACGGGTTATTAAAAAAAGCCCCCTGTTATATGAAATATACACTACTCTCAGGCAGTGCTACGATTGCGAATGCCAAAAAAAACACACAAATTTCTTCATTTTGCAAGCTGTTTATGCTTGTTGTTTTGTTTCTAAGTTTTACTATATCGTCGTACGCGGCAAATACTTGGTATTGGGTTGGCGGTGCTTCAACGAGTGGATTACCCGCTGCTTGGACTACCACTTCTAACTGGAACACGACATCTGGAGGGGGAGGTACAGCAGGTTTTCCGGCTTCTGGCGATGCTATCGTTTTTGATAGTAAAAGTATAAATCCTACAACACCTACTGCAGGGTTTATTTATTTAAATGTATCTGGGCTAACTATTAGTGTTACTACACTCACTATGTCTTCTTCAGTTCCAATAATTGTTACCTTAAATAATGCACCTACTTCTTTTACTATTACTGGTACAATAACAACTTCTAATAGTAATATATTTAATGATGGAGGAAATCAAATTGTGTATTCTGGGGGAGCTATAAATGGGTCTGCATCAGGAGCGGGAGGGTATATTTTTGGTACAGGTAGAATTAAAACAACTGCAAATGTTAATACCACAAATGCTACCAAAATTGGCAATGTATTGGTCACAGCAGCAAACTTGGCTGATTACAGTAATAATAGTTTGACTATTTTAGGTGATGTTGCAATATCTAGTGCAGGAAATTTGTATGATCAGGGAGGTTTGACAGTCGGAATAGGTGGTAATTTGATTAATTTAAAATCTACTTCCCTAAACCATACTACCACAGGTAAGTATGCGATGACTGGAACTGCTAGTAGTGTTGTAGCTGCGTTTTTAGTTAATGGTGGGAGTGGTTATACAAATGGAACTCAATCATTAACTTTTAACACCCCTAGTGGAGGTACAGCTGCTTCTGGTACTGTTACTGTGGCAGGAGGTATAATTACTGCTGTATCAATAACAAATGCAGGCTCTGGTTATACAAGCTTACCTACAACAACACCTACCATTAGTGGTGCTGGTGGTTCTGGCGCAATAATTTATCCAGTATGTTTGATTGGTTCGGGTTTGGTTGGCGTAAATGTTACGAATGGCGGGTCAAGTTATGTTAATGGTTCTACTGTAACTTTCTCGGCGCCAACTTCTGGAATTACAGCTACTGGTACAATAACAGTTACTGGAGGAGCAATTACAGGTGTAACAATTACGGATCCAGGTACAGGTTATACAACACCTCCTACTATTATATCCATTGGAGGTGGTGGTTCCGGTGCAGTATTAGCTCCTGTTATTACAACTACTGCTAATAATAAATACATAGTAAGTCAGGGAGGTAACTTACAATTTACTAGCATGACAATTAATCCTAATGTAAATATCACTTTTTCTAGCAATAGTACTACTGCAAGAACCTTAACCTACACAGGAACGGGTTCAACTGGTGGTGGTTTAATACTCTCAGCTGGTTCTACATTTAATATGGGAATAAATCAGTTGGTACAAGGAGCATCTGCAGTACTTAATAATAGTGGAACACTCTCAACTGCATCTACTAATGCAACACCAATTACTGCTGGTCAAACATTAACAGGTACTTTGGTTTTTAATGGTACTTCTGCTCAGACAATTCCTTCAGGAAATTATTCTAGTTTAACCCTTAATAATAGTGCAGGACTTTCTTTAGGTGGGGCAGTTACATTAAATAGTACATCTATTAATACTAGTGCAATCACAAATGTAGGTAGTGCTGTTCTTACTTTCACTGCAACTACAGGTGTTTCTGCTGGAATGTTAGTTTCAGGAACGAATGTGCCTGTTGGAGCAACTGTTGTTTCTACTGCTGCTACAACTGTAACAATTAGTTCAAATGTTACAGGATCTGCAGTAGCTACTTCAACATCTATTACCTTTTCCCCAGCTTTGACTTTTACTTCTGGTGTATTATCTTTGGGTACCAATAATTTAACATTAGCTGCAAACACTTTGCTCTCTGGTTCTCTGGGTAATAGTAGTTATATAGATGCGTCTGGTACAGGAACACTTACAAGAAATGGTGTTGCTGCCTTAGCTTCTCCTGTTTTCCCTATTGGTGTAGGAGGTACCTATAATCCATTAACTATTACGCCTGCTGCAGGTAGCACCACCACAAATATTACAGTTGGACTAAAAACGGGTATTCCTGCAAGCGTTGGACTGGCGAATAATATAGTCAATCAATATTGGGCAGTAAATTCAGCAACAGCAATCAGTAGCGCTACTATCCAATTCCAATTCAATAGTTACGGGCAAAATCTGACACCTACAAGTTCTTACGGAACAGGATTTTCACCAAATACTAATTGTGAACTAGGTGTTTATGGTGGTAGTTCCTATGCAGTTACTTCATTTGGAGGAAAGCCAAGTCCTACTACATCAACTACACCACCTTATACAATTTCTTTGGCTGCCTTAGCAATTCCTGCAGTTGGTACCACTAATCAATACTTAATTGCCAATACAGGCGCCATTGCAATTAGTGCTACTGTATGGACAGGAGCTACAAGTACAGATTGGTCGGATGCGACGAATTGGAGTTCGGGTGTGCCTTCGAGTACATTGAGTGCAACAATCCCTGCCTCTGCTAGTTGGACTAATCCTTCAAATATACCTACACTTACTGCCGCTTCTTCTGTTCAAACACTTACATTAAGTAGTAGTACTTCATCAATAGCAACAGGTGGAAACGTTTTAAGTATATATGGTGGTCTTGCCAATCCTGGTAATATTACAGGTAGTGGATCAATTTCTTTTGTAGGTTCAGGTGCACAGACTATTTCAGGAAGTGGCGGAACAATCAGTAATCTAACCATTAGTAACTCATTCGGTGTGACAATTAGTAGTGGTGGTCAAACTGTTTCGGGCGCTTTAAATTTAACACTAGGCACATTTACTCTTACTGGAACACTTACAGTCAATGGAAGTGTAGTTAGGTCGGGTGGTACTTTTTCTGGCACACCTGCTTATGGTAATAATGTGGCGGTTTCTTATACTGGTTTAGCTTCTGTAGCTGCAGGAAGTGAAGTGACACCTTCTTCTGGAAGTTTTTCATTTACATTGAATGCATCTACATTTACTTATACATTGGCTGCTGCCACTCCTAGAGTAGCAGGAATTATAATTACTGCAGGAACTTTTACTGATAATGGATTTACCATCACAAACAGTGGGGATATTAATAATAGTGATGTGTTTACATCTACAGGTACCCTTATTTTGACTGGTTCAAATCAAGCCATAAATGGTGTATCTAGTCTTACAAATCTTACTTTAAGTGGTAGTGGTACAACTACTACTGATAGAAATATTACTGTTACTTCAGGACTTACCTTAACTAGTGGAACATTAGATAATAGCACGCATACCCTTACAGTAAGTACGAGTGCTAC
This sequence comes from Chitinophagaceae bacterium, assembly GCA_947379895.1. Lineage (GTDB taxonomy): Bacteria > Bacteroidota > Bacteroidia > Chitinophagales > Chitinophagaceae > Parasediminibacterium. The sequence continues at coordinate 21,810 of CANCPA010000040.1, forward strand.
CGTTACAAGAGTTAATGGGACATTATCTGCTCAACCAATTTATGGGGTAGCAGTTAATGTAACCTACACAGGGGGTACTGCAAATTCTAGTTATGAGTTAAATCCTTCTTCAGGAGGAATTGGCAATTTTATAATGAATAGTTCTGGAAACACTTACACATTGACTAATGGATTTACAGCAAGTGGCAGTTTAAGTTTTACATCTGGAACTGTAAATGATGGTGGTTATGAAATTGTTTGTTCAGGTCAAGGTATCTCTGGTCCTGGAACACATACTGGTAATGGTCGATTGAGATTAACTTACCAAAATGTATCAAGCGCTTATATTAAATTAACAAATGCAGTTTTAGGAAATGTATATGTAAACAGTAATACGAGTCTTAATGATTGGTCGGGAACAGCTACTATTAATGGAGATTTAGTTATCAAAAGTAATATTGCCAACACATTATATGATCAGGCTGGTCAGGCATATATAATTGGTGGAAATTTGATTTCAATAACAGGTCTAGCCAATACATTTAGCCATACTGCAAATGGTTGGTTTGCAATGTCTGGAACAGCAACTTCTTCGGGATTGGTTGGAATTTCTGTAACTGCAGGTGGTAGTGGCTATCAAGTAGGTAATACTGTCACATTTGCTTCACCTTCTTCAGGACTTACTGCAACAGGAACTGTTTCTGCCGTTAATGGAAGTGGAGCAATTACTGCGGTAAATATTACTGATCCAGGAACTAGCTACACAGTTGCCCCTACTAGTGTTTCATTTGCTATTGGTTCTGGTTCTGCAGTTGGTTCAGGTGCTACATTAACGGGTGTAATCGCCGCGTCTGCAAATAATAAATATATCGTTAGTCAGGGAAATAACCTATCACTTGCAAGTATCATCATCAATTCAAATGTTAACGTTACTTTTTCTACTAATGGAACTACAGCGAAGAGTTTTAGTGTAACTGGTACTTCAGGTACTAATTTTGGATTAACTATTTACTCGGGTGCAAGACTTGATATGGGAATTAATACCCTAGCTACAAGTTCAGGTACATTGTCAAATAGTGGTACATTACAAACTGCAAGTACAGCCACTACTCCAATACCTGCGGGATTAACTGTAACAGGAACTGTGGTTTATAATGGTTCTTCTGCTCAAAAAGTGGTTGCAGGAACCTACACTAATTTGACATTGAATAATACCACATCACCTTCATCAAGTGCATTGTCGCTTGGTGGGGCTGCAAGTGTTAGCGGTGTTTTAACGTTAAATAATGGTACTTTAGTTCTTGGAGCTTATGATTTTACTTTAGGTAGTAGTGCGTCAATAGCAGGATCATCCGTCTTGACTTCATCAACACCTACTTCATATATAGATGTGAATACGAGTACTGTAGGTAGATTTGCATGGACTTTGACTGCATCTCCTCCTTCTTCACTCACTTTGCCTGTTGGATATTCTTCTACTTATGCACCTTTGGTTCTTACTTCTATAACAGGTGGAGCAACAACAATCTATGCACAAGTGGGTTCAGGCGTACCTGTGAGTGTGTTTGATGCTACTAAAATAGTTAACCAAAAATGGTCTTTAACAGCTTCTAATGCTGTAAATGCAATCGTTAAGTTTCAATTCAATACATACCAAAGTGCTTTTGATCCAAGTGTGAATTGTGATTTAGGTACTTACAATGGTGGTGCTGATTATAACGCTCCAACTGCATTCGGAACGACAGTTTCTCCTACTACTACATCTACTCCACCATATACAATTACTTCGGCTTCTAGTTTATCAATACCTACTTCTACCAATGTATTTGTGGTGGGAAATACTACGGCAGTTGTAAATACTGGTACAACAACTTGGACAGGGACAACTAATACAGATTGGTTTACGAGTACTAACTGGGATAATGGAGTTCCAACCGCCGCCAAATTAGCTACAATTCCTTCAGCAGGAATTACTAACTTCCCTGTAATTAGCGGTGGAACAGCTTATACTAATGACTTCGTAATTATGAGCGGAGCAACAGTAAGCATTACAAGTAGTTCTGATGCGGTAAACGTTGCAGGTCAAGTGACAAATGATGGTACCATTTCAGGATCAGGTAAAACTAATTTAATTGGTGGCTCAATTCAACAAATTGACGGAACTGGTACGATTAGTAATTTGGTAGTCAATAATTCCTTTGGAGTTGTTGTTCCTGCAACTTTTTCTCAAACAATTTCAAGCTCATTATTATTAACCGCAGGTTCATTAACTGCTACTGGTACAATTGCAATTGGAAATAGTGCAAGTATTACTCGTCAAAATGGCAGCATTAGTGGTTCTGTTACTTATGGAACTGGAATAACTGTCAATTATACAGGTACTTCAAGTGTAACTGCGGGTAAAGAATTACCTACAACTGCTACAGGATTAACCATAAATGCTTCAGGTGCCACTTATACATTGGCAGCGGCTTTACCTAATTTGACTTATTTGACTATCACAGCAGGTACATTGTCTGATGGAGGTTTTGCTATTACAAACAGTGGAAACTTCAGCAATAGTGGAACATTCAATGCTACTAGCACCGTTACATTGACTGGTACAGGAAGTATTTCAGGAAGTTCAACTACTACTTTCGATCACCTAGTTGTGAACCCTGGTACAGGCAATACGGTTACTTTAAGTAGACCAATAATTATATCTAATGCTTTGTCATTGACAAGTGGAACATTAAATAATACGTCAAATTCTTTGACAGTTAATGCGAGTACATTCGCAATTTCTACAAATGCAATTACTGCAATTGGAAGTCCAATTTTAAACTTTGCATCTACTTCAGGTGTTGCAGTTGGAATGTCAGTTTCCGGGACAAATCTTCCTTCGGGTGCCACCGTTATAGCTGTTACTTCAACTACGGTTACGATGAGTGCGAATGTGCCTACAACAGCTGTCGCTTCAGCAACTTCAGTTACATTTACTGGTGGTGGTGTGACAAGGATAAATGGAGCATTGACTGCTCAACCAATTTATGTAACAAAAGTTCACGTGTCATTTACAGGTAACACTGCTAATTCAGGATATGAACTAAACCCCGTTACTTCTACTACTATTGGGAATATAGTGATGAATAGCTCTGGTAAAACTTATACTTTGACAAATTCTATCACTATGAGTGGGACATTAACCCTAACTGCTGGTACAATTGATGACGGAGGTTACGAAATTGTAATGACAATTACAGGTAGCAATCCATCGGTTTCAGGTACAGGTGTTCTTACTGGTAACGGAAGATTAAGAGTAGTTGGAGCTGGAAGTTATTGTGGTTTTGGTGCAGGAGTTACTATTGGTACTTTATATGCTTCTAATAGCAGCAATATTTTTACGGCTGGAAATCTTACTATAACAAAAGATTTGATATTAGGTGCAGGTACTAAGTCAATTCAAACTCAAGCAAATAGTACAAATTCAATTGGAGGTAATATCATAAATCTTAGCACATCTACAACTACAGCTATTTTACTACAACAGTTTTCTAATGGTAAATATTCTATGGCTGGTACTTCTACAAGTTCTGGTATAGTAGGAGGTACAGTTTCGGGAAGTGCTTCTTACTCTGGTTCTATAACTTTCACACAAAGTGCTGGTGCTGGGTTAAGTGCTACTGCTACAGTTGTTGTAAATAATGGCGTACTTAGTTCGTTCATTATCACTGATCCTGGAACAGGTTTCACAACTGCACCAACTACTACTGCAAATGGTTTAACCTTTACTGGGATAATAGCTGCTACTAGTAGTGGGGCTAAATTTATAAGAAGTGAATATAATAATGTGCAAACTGGTTATTTTGCAATTGCTGCAAATAAGACTGTAAATGTAGTTACTAACAGTGCAACAGTGCCATTTACAGCTACTCAAGGAGCTGGCACATTTACCATTAATTCTGGTGCAACATTAAATTTAGGAACTTCTCAATTTGTACTAACAAGTGGTGGCACTTTAACTAATAGTTCAACTGGAACTATTCAAACTGCTTCTACAAGTGCTTCTCCTATTCCTTCTGGATTAACTATAGCAGGAACTGTAAGTTATACCGGATCTGCATCACAAACTGTTGCTGCAAATACTTACACAAATCTTACTTTAAATAATACTTATGTTACTTCCCCTCAATTAACCTTGGCTGGTGTAAGTTCTGTAAGCGGAGTATTGACCTTAACTAGTGGTAAGTTAGATTTGGGAGCAAATAACTTGACTTTATCTGGTACACTTTCACCATCTACACCTACAAGTGCTTCCTATTTAGTTACTTCAGGTGCAGGTATTATAAAAAGGACAAGTGTAGGTAATACAGCTACCATATTTCCAATTGGATCAAGTGGTTCTTCATATACCCCACTAACCATTACAAATACAACAGGTACATCTGATTTGTCTGTTGGAGTGGGTACTACATTTGCAGCTCCAGTTATTGATGCTACAAAAGTTCTCAATCTTCAATGGTCTGTATTAGGAAGTGTTGCAACTACTGCTACTGTTAAATATCAATTCAATAGTGCTGATGGTGCTGGTGGAAGCTATACTGCTTCAAATACAGATCACTTAGGTAACAATACAGGAGTAGGTGCTTATTCGTTAACTACTGTAAACCCAACTGGAACTCCTTACACGTTTACTGTTACAGGCAAATCGATTCCTGCCACAGGTGCTACTAACTATTATGTAGTTGGGCATAAAGGAGCAGTTGAATCGCCTACTACAACTTGGGCAGGTACAGTTAGTACTGATTGGACAGATTACCGTAACTGGGATAATGGAGTACCTGATACAGGTGATTCTGTTGTAATTGCAACAACTGCTAGACAGCCAATTCTTGCATCCTCAATAGGTATTAATAGTTTGAACCTACATGCAGGCGCAACCTTAACAATCAATAATAATTCTACTTTGAGTATACCAACTGCTGTGATTAATAATGGTACCATAACAGGAGGTACCTTATTACTAAATGGTTCTTCAAATCAACGAATTAGTGGTACCGGTTTAGTTGGTAATCTATCATTGTCAAATTCAACTGGTGCAACAATTACCTCTGGCAGTAATAGTTTGGGAATTACAGGAGTATTAACACTTCAATCTGGAAATTTAGCTACTAATGGTAATGTTACATTGAAATCTACAAGTATTTCAAATAGTGGCATCCTAGCTCCTTATGGCGCGAGTGGTAATACAGGAACTATTTCTGGAAATGTTACGGTAGAGCGCTTTATGCCTAAAGGCTTCCGTGCATATAGAGATATTAGTTCAGGTGGTGTGTACAGTGCTACAAATTATCTATTTAATACATGGCAAGAAAGTGGTAGCTATGCAAACACAGGCTATGGTATGTTCATCACAGGTATTTTGGATACTCTAGTACGACACAATGCAGTGGACGCAACTTATGGTATTGATCATTCATTAACAGGAAATGCTTCTGCCTTCTATTATAGAGCAGGATGGGATACCGTGAAGAACACTAAAACAGAGTTGTTGAATCCTTATCAATCTTATCGTGTATTGGTAAGAGGTGACAGAAGTTTCGATTTAGATACTTCAGGTGTAGTGATGGTTACAGGCCCTACACAATTAGCCATGAACAGAGCTACTACCCTAAGAGCAACCGGTAGTTTGATTACAGGTACTGTTACCTATACTACAAGTGGAGTTTCTAATGGTGTTTATACAAATAACATTGGATTAAACGCAGCATCAAATGGATACACTTATGTGGCAAACCCTTATGCTGCACCAATTGATTTCCATAATATTTACACAAGTGGACGATTAACAAATATTGATCCTAGGTATTATTATTTGGATCCTACAATGGGTTCAACAGGATCTTATGTGTCTTATAATGCAGTAAGTAACACTTCAAGTAATAATGCTACCTACGGACAATTCATACAAGCAGGACAAGGTTTCTTGATTGGTAATACTTCATCATCACCACAATTGCAGATTACAGAAGCTGATAAGTCAATCTTGAGTACTTCAAGAACTTCAGTATTTGGAGCAACGACTCCAAACAGCAAGATGGCATTCACTTTGTTGAAACAAGGAGCAGGAGCAACAGCTAAGATGGATGGAGCAGTTGCAGTATTCGGAACACAATTCAGCAATGCAATGGGCATTGAAGATAATGTGAAGATGAGCAATGCAGCAGATAATTTATCAATCCTTGAAGGAACTAAGAGTTTGAGTATAGATGGAAGATTACCTGCAACGGCTAATGATGTATTAGGTATCAACATTGGTTCATTGAGTGGATCAAACTATCAATTGGAAATAGATGCAACTGCATACACAAGCAATGGTTTAACTGCTTACTTGCATGATGCGTATAAGAATACTACAACAGCTTTAGCAGCAGGAATCAATACAATTAGTTTCACAGCAGATGCAAAAGTTGCTGCAACTTATCAAAACAGGTTCAGCATCATCTTCAAACCATCAACTTTGTCTTTAAACAGCATCGTAGCAACAGCGACAGCAAATGGCAGTGTGGCAACAATCACTTGGAATACAGTAGGAGAGAAGGGAGTCGCTAAGTTTGAAGTTGAGAAATCTACAGATGGAGCAGGCTTCACGCAAATAGCTGAACAATCTGCAAAGAATACCGCAACTGCAGTTTATTCTGAAACAGACAAAGTCGTGGTCTCGACCGCAACCTATTATCGTATCAAGGCAATCAGCACAGACGGAACAATCACTTACAGTAACATCGCTAAAGTGACTTATAACCTACAACTTACAACTTACAACTTGTTCCCTAATCCATTAACAGGTAAAACCTTGAATGTTCAATTAGGAAATGTAGTGGCAGGAAAGTATGTGGTAAGTATCACAAATGCGTTAGGACAAAAGGTGGCTGAACAAGCAATTAATCATGCAGGTGGAAATGGTTCACACAAAATAAACATGCCATCAGCTATTGCAGCGGGTGTGTACAACGTGTCTATAAGTTCAGTGGAAAGTAAACAATCTGTTTATCGGTCACAATTTTCAGTACAATAATTAAATTATAATTGATAATGGTTAGTTCAAAATGCAAACTGCGAATTAACCATTATCAATTTAAACTTTTAAAACAATTTAAAATGCAAACAATAGCAAAGAGGTTGGGATTTACACTACTGATATTATTTTTCAGTTGTTGCATGAATTTCTCATTAAATGCACAAACCCCTGCAGATGATCCAGGGATTGGTGGGCCAGGTACAAGTGACTCGGCACCTGCAGGTGATGGTGCTCCAATTGTTCCATTTGATGGTGGAATGAGTTTAGTGTTATTAGCGTCTGGAATTGCTTTTGCCAGTAAGAAGACAAAAGCACTCTGAAGTACAAATAATTTGGGGCGGTGATTTTTAGACCAATTATTCAATAAGGGTTGTCAGGATTGGCAGCCCTTACTGAATAATTGGTTCTTTATATGATTTAACTGAATACTTTAGATGATAAATTGCTTAAAAATGATTTGCAATTTAAAGTATGTAAAAAGGATTTATTGTGAAGGAAAACTAAAATTGAAAGTAGTAAGTTCAATTGATTTATTTTTTTTCTTTCCTTATTTCTATTCCAAATATGTACGGGAGCCATTAACGCTTTTTATTAAACTTTCATATCTGGTTTTCAATTATTTCCTAAATACATTCATACCCCATCCTCTTTCTAAATTCTGTAGGTTGCATTCCTTTCAAGCCCTTGAATTGTTTATTAAAGTTTGTAAATGAATTGAATCCACTTTCAAAACAAATCTCTTTGATACTTAATCTTTTTTCAGCCAAAAGTTTACAAGCATAGCCTACCCTTAATTCAATAATAAAAACAGAATAACTCTTTCTCGTTCTCGATTTAAAATACCGACAGAACGAATTAGTCGCAAGATTAGCCACTGCGGCCACTTCTTTGAGATATATTTTCTGTTTAAAATGAGCAAGGGAATAATTGTAGATGGCATTGATTCGCTCACTCTCCGAGAAATCAAATTCGAAAGAATAAGCTATCGAGATATAATTCGGATTCGTTACCCTTGACAGGATGGTCAATAACTGAATTAGATAGAGTAATCGTTCAGAACCCTTAGCAAATATCAATTTATTGAGCGTTTCTTTTGCTTCTGCTGACACTTCATCAGAAATGACAATCCCCCTTTTTGCTCGTTCAAAGAGTGTCCTGATATTCTGATTTTCGGGTAAAGCCAAGAAGTCTTTTCCCCAAAAGTCTTCGCAGAATTGGGTTAATTCTATTAATGAAGGTAGGGGATTTTCCTGTGTATAAACCTCATCAAACCGCCAATAATGAGGCAATTGTGAACCAATTAATATCAAATTCCCGTCAATAAATCGGATAGTAGTATCTCCTGCAAATAGAGTTCCTTCCCCTTTTAT
>CANCPA010000041.1 GCA_947379895.1 Chitinophagaceae bacterium
CTGCGGAAACTCGGTTCATAAACACCTAATTTTCCATCAGATTCAAAACTTTTCGACACCTTAACGGTGTAAACGTTTGCAACTTTTTCTGTTCCCATTTTCTCCTTTTTTGCCCATTTTACTGACAAGCTATTTCAGGAGATGACAGATTGATTAATTTTTTATTGATCATTTAATATTCAGATTTCTTAGGAAATTCCTTAATCTCACTAAATATCCCATCTTTCTTTTCAAATAAAAAGTTATGAACACCGTTTGTCAGAAAAAGAAAAGGAACAGGTAATGCTAAATGATACCGCAGGATTTGACTCAACGTACTTTGATTTAATACAACGTCAGTTTCTTTACATTCAATAATCATCCATGGGGCGGCATCTTTGTAAATGATAATATCGCAGCGTTTTTTTAATTCACCCAATTTAATTTCTTTTTCTATAGAAAACAAAGCTGCAGGATATTTTACAACATATAATAAGTACTGAATAATGTTTTGTCTTACCCACTCCTCAGGGGTTAGACTCACCCATTTCTTTCGGACTTCATCAAATATGGTTTCCTTTTTACCTTCTACTTTTATTTTAAAATCAATATTTGGGTAATCTATTTTAATCATTTCTCAATTTATTCCTTTATTTTCACGAATTAAACACATAAACGGGAAAAATAATGAAAACGAAAGAAGAAATTGTAAACAATTGGTTAACGAGATACACGGGAGTAGCTTTAGAGGATTTTGGTTCTTATATTTTGCTGACTAATTTTACTAATTATGTTGAGTTGTTTGCAACTTGGAATAATGTTCCCGTAAATGGAAAAGATAGACCTTTTCAATCGGCAACAGCTGATGGAATTACCATCATCAACTTTGGAATGGGTAGTCCGGGTGCAGCAACAATCATGGATTTATTAATAGCGATTAAGCCAAAAGCTGTTCTTTTCTTAGGAAAATGCGGTGGTCTTAAACGCAGGAATAAAATAGGCGATTTAATACTTCCTATTGCAGCACTTAGAGGAGAGGGTACTAGTAATGACTATTTTCCTCCCGAAGTTCCAGCATTGCCTGCATTTGCCCTGCAAAAAGCAATTTCTACTACGATTCGTGAGTATAATACGGATTATTGGACAGGTACAGTTTATACTACAAACAGAAGAGTTTGGGAACATGATGAGGTATTTAAAGAGTACCTGACTAAAGTTCGGGCCTATGCAATTGACATGGAAACAGCTACAATCTTTATGGTTGGCTTTCATAACAAGATTCCTACAGGAGCTTTACTTTTAGTAAGTGACTCTCCTATGATTCCTGAAGGTATTAAAACGGAGGAAAGTGATAAAAAGGTCACTAGCGATTTTGTAGAGAAACATATCAAAATAGGTATGGATTCCCTAAAACAATTAATTAACGATGGTCTTACTGTAAGGCACTTGCAGTTTTAAATAAGTTGCAAGTTACTAGTTGAAGGTTTCAAATTGTTGGTTACTGGTTTCAGGGGATGAAAGAAAGGGTTCAAATTATAGCTAGAAATTAAGCTTATAATTTTAACCCTTTTTTATTTTAAACTTCCACGTAACCTGTATTTGTAACGTGAAACCTGCAACAGGAACAACCAATAACCTGAAACTTGCAACCTGTAACTTACATCTTGCTTCCTAATGCGCCTCCAACCAATTTTCTCCTACACCTAACTCGGCTTCTACAGGTACATCATTTGGTAACAATAATGCCGATTTCATGTTATCCAAGATTAAAGGTTTCAAAATATCTAATTCTTCTCTCACTGCATCAAAAACCAATTCATCATGCACTTGCAAGATCATTCTAGATTGTAGATTCTGCTCTTTAATGGCTTTATGAATCTTTATCATTGCCAACTTAATCATATCTGCTGCAGTTCCTTGAATTGGGCTATTAACGGCATTACGCTCTGCAAAACCTCTTACGGTAAAGTTGCCAGAGGAAATATCTCGTAACCAACGTTTCCTACCAAGCAATGTCTCCACATAGCCATTATCTTGTGCGAATTTTACAGTTTCTGCCATATAGGTCGTAATACCCACAAATTCCTTCTTATAGTTTTCTATGATTTCCTTTGCTTCCGAATTCTTGATACCCAAGTTCTCTGCCAATCCATACGCCCCCTGACCATAAATGATACCGAAATTGACACTCTTAGCCTTATACCGTTGTTCCTTAGTTACTTCACTTTCTTCAATACCATATACTTTTGCGGCAGTTGCGGTATGAATATCCTTTCCTAATTTGAATGCTTCACACATATTCGGGTCACCACTGATAGCAGCCACAATCCTCAATTCAATCTGAGAATAATCCGCACTTACTAATACACGATTGCTATCTCTAGGTATAAAAGCCTTTCTGATTTCTCTGCCTCTTTCCGAACGGATTGGGATATTCTGTAGATTCGGATTATTACTACTTAGTCGTCCTGTTACAGCAACTGCTTGTGCATAGCTAGTATGTACTCGTCCTGTTTTACTATTAATCATTAATGGAAGAGCATCTATGTAGGTGCTTTTCAGTTTAGTCAACTGCCTAAAACCAAGAATATCAGCCACTATCTTATTCTGATGTGACAATTTTTGCAATACATCTTCACCTGTAGCATATTGTCCTGTCTTTGTTTTCTTTGCCTTCGGGTCTAGTTTAAGTTTATCGAATAATACCTCCCCTAATTGTTTTGGAGAGGCTAAATTGAATCGGACTCCTGCTTGTTCATATACATTATTCTCAAATATCTTCGCTTCCTTTTCCAATTCTATACTGTATTCATTCAAGAAGTCCTTGTCTATTTTGACCCCCTCAAATTCCATATCTGTCAATACTTTCACTAACGGATTCTCTACTGTATATAAGACAGTTTCTACTTCTTTTGATTTCACTAACGGCTCAAAAACAGTCTTTAGTTGTAAGGTAATATCCGCATCTTCTGCAGCATATTCCTTCACTTTTTCTATTTCCACATCCCGCATTGTACCTTGCCCCTTCCCTTTTTTACCAATCAATTCGTCGATATGAACAGGTTCGTAATGAAGATATTGACTACTTAATAAATCCATACTACGCCTTCCTTCGGGCTCAATTACATAATGTGCAAGCATGGTATCCCACAAGATTCCCTTCAATTCAAAGCCGTACCACTTCAACATCAAAAGGTCATACTTAATATTTTGACCAATCCAAACTAACTTTTCATCATCGAATAAGGGTTTAAATTGATTCAAAATTGCAACTGTGGAATCTCTATTAGCAGGGCAAGGAACATAGTATCCTTCTCCTTTTTTTATGGAAAAGCTTAAACCCACTAAGTCGGCTTCATTGGCATCGATATGGGTGGTTTCTGTATCAAAACAAATTTCAGTTGCAACAGAAAGGGTCTTAATCAAAGCTTTAATCTTATCTTGATTATCGATTAACTCATAATTATGTGGCGTATTATGAATATTCTGTAATTCTTGTATTTCTTGAACTGTATTTTCCGATTCAATCAATTCTTCTTGGTCTGAAATAGAAGAAGATGAATTTGCCGAAGGCGCGGGTTGGTCGAAAACACTACCAAATAATCCGCCCCCTGCTCCTAATGGCGAATTAGTTGAAGTTTCTCTTTGTGGAATAGGGGCATCAAATAAACTTCCTTGATTAGTTGGAACTGTTTTGGGAGCAGATTTCTTAGCGATTGTAGTATAAGCAGGTGGAGCTGTAGGTGGCAATGATTGACCTAATAGCCTTTGCGCCATTGTTCTAAACTCTAATTCAGCAAATACTTCCTTTAAAGCTTCCTTATTCCATTCCTTTTGACGGAAATTTTCTTCATGAAATTCTACGGGTACTTTAGTAATAATTGTTGCCAACTTCTTACTAAGAATAGCATTCTCCTTTCCTGCCCTCACTTTTTCGCCTAAAGCCCCTTTTATCTTCTCAGCATTTTCAAGCACACCTTCAAGTGTATCATATTCCTTGAGTAATTTGGCAGCAGTCTTTTCGCCTACTCCAGCAATGCCCGGAATATTATCCACTGCATCGCCCATTAATCCTAATATATCAATTACCTGATCAACACGTTCAATATTCCATTTCTCACAAACCTCTTTTGGTCCCATTATTTCTACATCACCACCCTGATAACCGGGCTTGTAGATATATATCCCATCCCGCACTAGCTGTCCATAATCCTTATCAGGAGTAACCATAAACACTTCATAACCAGCATCATGCGCTTCCCAAGCTAATGTCCCGATTACATCATCGGCTTCATATCCTGTTACTCCAATCACCGGAATATTAAATGCTTCTACTATTCTTTTGATATCAGGAATCGCCAAAATCAAGTCTTCGGGAGCCTCCTGACGGTTCGCTTTATAGTCGGCAAAATCCACATGACGTTCAGTTAGGCCTTCCATATCAAAGCATACGGCTAAGTGGGTAGGCTTCTCCCTATTCATCAATTCAACCAACGTATTGGTAAATCCAAACTGTGTACTCGCATTCTTGCCTGTACTAGTAATACGTGGGTTTCGAATGAGTGCATAATATGCACGAAAGATCAGCGCAAAGGCATCAAGCAGAAAAAGTTTCTTTTGCATCGGGCTAAGATAAGGGAAGCCATTTATGTGTTAAGATATTTTTTATATAACCTTAAAATCAATTCATTAAATCAGGTGATTTAGAGTCAAATATGATGCATGGAAATTATTCTTTTGGAATGTCTGTTCTAAAAGGGGAAGCCGGTAACCCTTCTTGATTAAAGAGATTTCCATTTGCATTATTTATAAATGCATACCTAACTGCTACAGGATTCGAAATTCCATTTGCCGAAACTACTACTTGATTATTGTTTATAAATGCTTGTGCCTTTACAAAACTTTTCCCGTCTTCAGAAATAGTAAAACCAACTAGATCACTTCCATTACAAGTTAAGCCTTTTCCAATATGAGTGAAATCAATCTTTACTTTATCGTCTTTAATTGTAAATGACTTAAAAATAGGTCCTGAATATTCTATCAACTTCTCATTGTATGCAATTGCTCTTGCCGCTAATGCTAACCTTTCTCCAACCACTTTTTTGTGTGTGGGATGGATGTCGGTAGTATCGCCACTATCTAGTGTGACTATTAATGCAGTATTTTTTACTTTCTGAACCGACATTAATTGGGCTTCTCTTAACTCGGGTGTATTTGACCTATATGGTGCTAATTGTACGCACAAGAAAGGAAAATCACCTATTCCCCATTTTGATCTCCAATCGGCAATCATTGCGGGCATCAATTTTCTATACAAAGGAGTATTTCCTACGTTTGCTTCACCTTGATACCAAATAGCGCCCTTAATTGGGTATTTTAAAAAAGGCTCAATCATTGTCTTGAAAAGACCTCCACAGTCTCCATTCGTTTGAGGATTTTGTGGTGGAGAGGGCTTCTTTGCCAAGGGTTTCTTACTGATTGCACTCAGAGCAGAATCTTCTTGCCATTTTTTTATTATTGAATCCTTGTGTTCTTTAAAAAATGTTAGAGCATTAGGATAATTAGCAATTGACTGATTATATGTTTCCACTACCTTTTGAAAATCAGGATTATTATCAAGTGCTTCTTTACTAATCCATTTTTCAATTGGGGTACCTCCCCAAGAAGAATGAATAATGCCAATTGGGACATTAATTTGCTGATTCAATGTTTTAGCAAAATAATATCCTACGGCTGAAAATTTAACTACATTTTTAGGATTACAAATTGCCCATTGTGCATTGATACTTTCTACAGGAATCAATCTGTTACCATTGTGAGGCAATGAAAACTCCCTAATCAACGGGTAGTCAGCATTTGCAGCTTCTGATTCCCAATTATCTAACGGTTTTTGCGGAGGACGTGGCCCTAATTGACGTTCCATATTACTTTGTCCACCTGCAATCCAAACATCCCCAATAACGATATTATGAAAAACTAGCGCTTCTTTGTCTGTTTTGATCGTTAAATCTTGCGGAATACTAGATTCTTTCATTGCATCGAGTTTAATTAACCACTTTCCATCAATAACAGTTACTTTTTTAGTTTTACTAGCAAATAGTATTTCAACTTCATTACTTCCTTGTGCAGTGCCCCACAATGGCACCGGTATATTGCGTTGCAATACCATATTGTCCGAAATTATAGAAAAGGGTTTCAATTGTGAATACCCAATTATGGCAGTAAATAAAAGCAGCAGACTAATTAACTTTTTAAGTAACATACTAATAATTTTATTCGAAAAAATGATACTATCAATGACTAGACTAAACTTTAAATGTTTAATCAAGAAGTTCATCTTGTTAGTTTATTTTGAAGTCTTTAAATGTTCCTAATTCTCGATTAAATAGAAGAAATACGGTTGTGGTTTATGTTTATTTTATCAACTCTACAAAAACTAGAATAGAAATTAAATAGTCTTTAAGATATTCTCTTAAAAATTTAATTGATTTGCTAATGTGATATTCCACCCCTTTTTCGGTAATAGAAAGTCTAGCTGCAATTTCTTTATTTGAATAATTTTCAAGTCGACTTAGAATAAAGACTTCTCTCGACTTTTCAGGCAGCTTTTCTAGCCCTTCCTGCCAAGACCTATTCATTTCATTAAAAAATATCTTGTATTCTGTTTCATTGGTTTCCGCCTTCTGATTAATATGGTTAGTTAGCATATTTGCTTTGATATCTGCTTGTTTAATACGCAGTATTGCATATTTAACAGACTGAATTAAATAGGCTTCTATATTTAGAACTGCAAGGTTTTCTCGTCGATGCCAAATAGACAGAAATATATCGTGACAGATATCTTCAACCTTTGGGATATCGGCAATCTTTTGAATTGCATATTTAAAACAAGACTTCCAATAGCGATTATATATCTCTTCAAATGCCTTTGAATCAGATTGTTTCAAAAGCATTAACAGATAATCATTACTAAATTGACGGTAGTCCATGTGTTATAATAAAAAGTATGCAAAGTAATGTACAATCTATTTTAAATCCTATCAAAAAGAAAGACAATTGTTGTTGCAAACGATAAAACATAATGTAGCATTGAACTTTATTTATAAATTAATTTAAAGTAAATAGATATGACGAAAAAATGCAATCGTTTGCATAATGAAAGTTTGTAATATCGTTTTTTTGATAATGAAATTAATATCTCTTATAATTATTAGAACTAGAATTTTAAAAAACATAGCTAATCTTTTAAATTACTAATAAGTTAGTAACATCATTTACTTTTTTCCTTAACAATAAAAACACATTCTTTATTTATAATTTCATTCTCTATTTAAGATTATATGCTAATTAATATAATTAATTTCGTTATTCTATTGTATTTTACATCAATTGTACCAAGAAATTATCTAGAGTTGTCGGTTTATCAATCATATTTCTGAAGGGAAAGGCTATTTACAACCTGCGAGAGCCTATAAACTGACTGCGAAAGTAAATTAACGAGCTACGAATGCATATTGTTGAGCTGCGAATGTGTATGTATTGCCTGCGAAGTCATAAAAACGGTTTACGAATAGGTATAAACTGCCTGCGAAAAACTATTCACTAGTTACTCTGACAAATTTTGTTGTTGAGCACTAATTATTTTCCTCAAATGTGCAATTGCAATCACGTCAGTAAACATGGTGAATAAAAACTGTTAGGATTTTTCGAGTAAGTAATTTTTACATTAATGAGCTGTAGCAGGCAATTACTTGCTTCAAGATATTCCGCTCAATAATAAATCTATTCTATTTTTTTGCGATCAACTTCAATCCAATGAAAGTTATTAGCCCGTTGATGATCAACAGTTCTAGCCCGATTTCAAATTTTCCAAAAAGTGTTTGCTGATATTTATCAAGTATAAAACATAGAATAGGAGAAATAATACAGACAATTGGCACATACTGATCCTTTACTGATTTAGTGGTGAGTATGCTAAAGGTGAATAAGCCTAACAATGGGCCATAAGTATAGGCAGCAACTTTGAGAATGACTCCAATCATACTTGGATTATTTGCCCACTTGTAAACCATTACAAAAAGCAAAAACAGCATAGCAAAACTCAAATGAACAATATGCCTTGTACGTGTTTTTTGCTTTTCAGTCCAACCTATTTTACTATTTATATTTAAGATGTCAATACAGAAAGAAGATGTTAATGCTGTAATTGCACCGTCAGCACTTGGAAATAAGGCAGATATTAAGGCGATAATGAAGATGATGCCAACAAAAGGCGGCATATAGTTTAGGGCAATTGTTGGAAACAACTTGTCTCCTGTAGCAGAAATGTTATTCTGTTGGGCAAAAAGCAATAATAGGCCACCAAGAAATAGAAATAAAAGGATTACAATTAACATCACAGAAGCCATCGTCATCACATTCTTCTGCGAATCACCTAGACGCTTTACTGAAATGTTTTTTTGCATCATCTCCTGATCCATCCCTGTCATTGTAATGCTTATAAACATACCTGCTATTAATTGTTTAACGAAATACAATTTACTATCGGGGTTTAAAAAGAAAATTTTTGTATACCCCTTCACACTCATCGTATTGAGACTCTGAATTACCGAAAGGTGAAGAGAATTTAGAATATATATTACGCAGACAATCAAACCCAAAAGCATGCAAGTTGTTTGTAAAGTGTCTGTCCAAACTATTGTTTTTACACCTCCTTGATAGGTATATAAAATAATCATGGCAAGAATGAGAAACGTAGTTGCCCAAAATGGGATGCCTAGATTGCTGAGGATAGCATCTTGTAATATTTTAACCACCAAATAAAGTCTTGCAGTTGCGCCTAGTGTACGAGAAAGAATAAAAAAGGAAGCCCCTGTTTTATATGAATATATACCTAGACGACCCTGTAAAAAATGATAAATGGATGTTAGTTGTAGTCGATAATACATAGGAAGTAGCACAAAAGAAATGACTACATACCCAATTAGATAGCCCAAAGTAATTTGAAAATAGGAGAATGCATCTTTTGCAACAGCGCCTGGAACACTAACAAAAGTAACTCCACTCAAGCTAGTGCCAATCATTCCGAAGGCAACTAGAATCCAATTACTGTTTCTATTACCAATAAAGAATGATTCATTATTACTATTTCTACCTGTATACCATGCCACTGCAAGCAATATGATGAAATATGTTAGAACATAAAAAAACAAAACAACAGGCGACATAAACAAATTATTATTATTAAAACCTCCGAACTAAACCAAAAACAAGGCGGCAAGATAAAACGATTTGTATGAAATACTAGGAAGTTTTCGATTGATTTACAAATAAATGATTTGAGGAAACTTAATTGATACTGTATTCTATTACTGATTTAGTAAACCTTAATTTATAGTTGATAAGATTTTAAGATACTTTTGCGCCTCAAATTAAAGGATATGTATACGATAAATATAAAATTTGAGGAAAAGGGAGTAAGCCCGGTAACACTTAATAATGTTGATTATGGCGTTAGCCTATTAGAAGTATTGTTGGATAATAATATTGAATTGCATCATAATTGTGGGGCGGTATGTGCCTGTAGTACCTGTCACTTATATGTTCAGAGTGGGGAGCAATTTATTAAGGAACTGTCCGATAAGGAGGAGAACTTTATTGACCGCGCTGTGAATCCACGAATAGAAAGCAGGTTAGGTTGTCAGTGTTTGTTACTAAAAGGCGAAGGCACAATTGATATCCTATTACCTGACCAAACGCAGTTTTTAGGAGAATAATAATATTTGCTTCAGATAGGAAGCTATAAATTAATCAAAAATAAATAGAAAAATATGAGTCATTACGAACCCCCTATTCATTGGAGTGATCATGAAGATATAGCCATGAAACTTTACGAACGCTTTGGAGACGATTTTAATGAAGGGAAAATCTACAGAATACGTTTTACTGATTTATTGACATGGATTTTGGAGATACCAAACTTTGCAGGAACAAAAGAACAAAGTACTGAAGGTCATTTAGAAATGATTCAAAGTACATGGGTTTATGAATGGAGGGATAATCAGAAATAAGTGTTAAGTATGAAGTACTAAGTATTAAGTTTTAAGTATTAAGTTTTAAGTCATACGTTATAAGTTTTACGTTTTAGTTAATTTGAGTAAAATGTTATGGCATACTGATTTATAAATGAATTTTTTACTTAATGCTCAAAGTTCATCGTTAGATAAAACTACTTTTTTGAAAAAGATACTCGCATTTTTCAGGCTATCAAGGTGGGCAAATTTGTTGTTTTTTGCACTCACACAATGGATGTTTATCTATTGTATAATAGATCCTATTTTTAATGTGAGCCATATCCAACCAAATATTCATGGAATATTAATTCCTTTATTATTATTCTCTTTTGTACTTGTTGCAGCAGGTGGATATATTATTAACGACTATTTCGACTTAAATATTGATCAGATAAATAAGCCCGATAAGGTGATGATTGATAAATATATCTCACGTAGATGGGCTATTTTTTTTCATAGTTTATTTAGTATCGCAAGCGTTGTAATTGGAGTATATATTGATAATAAAGCAGAAATTCATCTTTTAGGTATTGCTAATTTCATTTATGGTCTTTTGTTATTTATCTATTCTTTATCCTTAAAAAAGAAATTATTAGCAGGGAATTTATTGATTGCCTTTTTATTAGCATGGGTAATAATCGTCATAACAATGTGTGAGGGCAATCAATTTATACTATTAGGTCATCATCGAATAGTGAATACACAAAAATTGTTGCGTTATACAATTTTATATGCAGGTTTTGCCTTTGTAATCAATTTAATTAGGGAAGTTGTTAAGGATATGGAAGATGTAGAAGGTGATAGGAAATATGGTTGTAAAACAATGCCTATTGTATGGGGAATCAATTCTACCAAAGTATTTGTAGCCGTTTGGCTTGTTGTATTGATTTCTATATTAATACTTCTTCAGTTTTATGCTTTACAATCTCAATGGTGGTTCTTTACTATTTATTGTGTTATAGCGGTAATAGCCCCGCTTATAAAGGCCTTTAAAAAGTTGTCTTCTGCTAATTCACCTAAAGACTATCATGAAATTAGTACCTTAATCAAGATTATTATGTTTACAGGCATTTTATCAATGGTGTTTTTTAGGATTTATGAATGAGAAAGGAATTTTGTGTATTGAGTAATAGGTTCTAAGTTATACAATTTTTAAAATGGCTATTTTAATGGTCTTATTTTAAATACTTAAAACTCATCTACGACCACGCGGTCCGGTTCCGACTCTTCTTTCAAGCATTGGTCTAGCAACATTTGGTCTACCAAATTGTCTTTCCACTACTGCATCAGGTTTTCTGAATTCCTCAGTGTGTGCGCGATTGTAAAGCCAAATATTTTCTCCAACATTACAATAGACTTGTGTATAAGGTTCATTAATTGTTATTCCATGAGGGAGTACTTCACCTGAAACCCAACCGCCATTAAATTGATAAATGTATAAATGTGTAAATGGGCTAAAATAAACATTCACATTAGGATAATAATAGTATCCTTGTCGTCTAGCCTGATTGTAAGAAGCAAATTGAACTGTTGGAGATTGATGATAAACTATTCGAGGTTGATTATAATAAATCCTTCCTCTTTCAAAGTTTCTTCCATAGATGTTCCTTTCTATATTTCGATAACAAAATCTGTTATGTTCCGTGTAACACTTATGTATTCTTCCTCTATAAGGTCTGCCGCAATTATAATGTTTAAAACATTGCGCATTTGTTTTTATGACTGAATTTAGCAGTACAAATGTCAAAACTGCTATAATTATCTTTTTCATACAAGTAAACGTTTAAAACAAATTAATATATCCCAACATTATGCCAAATTTCAAAATTCAAAAACTTTACTTTTCTAAACTTATGCTGTAGTTTGAATGATTGCCCTAATATTGCACCGAAATGAATTTTGAATTCATTACAAAGCATCCTTTTTTTTGTAAAAATTCGGATGCAATGATAATGAATTCATCACTAAAAGGGATATAGAATGAGTAAAAATTTATTAATAGTAGAGAGCCCTGCAAAAGCAAAGACAATCGAAAAGATACTTGGTAGCGATTTTGATGTGCGCAGTTGTTATGGTCACATCCGAGATTTAGAAAAGGATGACATGGGTATTGATATTAATAATCAATATTTACCACGTTATATCGTTCCTGACGATAAGATTAAGGTAGTTAACGAACTTAAGGCATTGGCAAGGAAATCGAAAGAGGTTTGGCTTGCTTCCGATGAGGACCGCGAAGGGGAAAGTATAAGCTGGCATTTAGCAGAAGTGCTAGGCTTGAATCCTGCGGTAACTAAAAGGATTGTATTTCATGAAATTACAGCCCCTGCTATCAAGAAGGCCGTTGCTAATCCACGATTAATAAATATGGACTTGGTTAATGCTCAACAAGCACGTCGTGTATTAGACAGGTTAGTAGGGTTTGAGTTGAGTCCTGTTTTATGGAAAAAGGTTCAGCCTAGTTTAAGTGCGGGTCGAGTTCAAAGTGTTGCTGTACGCTTGATTGTGGATAGAGAAAGGGAGATTAATCATTTTATTCCTGTAAGTAGTTATAAGATTGAAGCCATATTTGCAGCAAAAGACATCAATGGGAAACCTGTCACCTTCAAGGCTGAAGGACCCTTGAAAATAAAAACGCAACAAGAGGCTAGAGCGTTTCTTACTACTTGCTTTAATGCAAAATATACGGTTGAGGAAATTGATGTTCGTCCTACTAAACGTAGTCCTGCACCACCATTTACAACCTCAACTTTACAACAGGAGGCGTCGAGGAAATTGGGCTATAGCGTAAGTAAAACCATGTTGATTGCTCAAAAATTGTATGAAAGTGGTAAGATTACTTATATGCGTACGGATAGTTTCAACTTGAGTGAGACTGCACTAGCCGATATCAGTAAAGAAATTAATACAGCTTACGGTAATCAATACAATCAACCTAGGCGTTTTAAAAATAAAAACGAGAGTGCACAAGAGGCACACGAAGCAATTAGGCCTACTTACATGAATAATCATACAGTAGAAGATAATGAGAGTAGACGATTGTATGAATTGATTTGGAAGCGAACAATCGCAAGTCAGATGAGTGATGCAGCATTCGAAAAAACTACTGCACAAATCAGTATCAGTACAAATAGGGAATTTCTTTCTGCATCAGGAGAGGTGATGAAATTTGATGGCTTCCTGAAAGTTTATCTGGAAGGAAGGGATGATGAGGATGAAGAGGATACAGAAGGTATTTTGCCACCTTTGAGTGTTAAACAAGTGCTTGATTTCAGGGAAATGACGGCTTCAGAAAAATATACACGTCCTAATGCACGTTATACAGAGGCCTCTTTGGTGAAGAAAATGGAGGAACTTGGAATAGGTCGCCCGTCCACATATGCTCCTACAATTACCACAATTGAAAAAAGAAAATATGTGGAAAAGAAAGATAAGGATGGGATTAAAAGACAAGCAGGTAAGTTAAGGCTGACTCCAAACAATGAAATTCAGCAAGAAATATTGATGGAAACAATCGGGGCTGAAAAATCGAAGTTATTTCCAACAGATTTAGGCATGGTAGTTACAGACTTTCTTAATCAGCACTTTAATAAAGTGATGGATTTTAGCTTTACTGCAAAGATTGAAGAGGAGTTTGATGAAATCGCTCTTGGAAAAATCAAATGGAATAGTATGATTGATGGGTTTTATAGGCCCTTTCATTTGAATATTGAGAACACGCTTGAAACAGCTGAAAGAGCAAAAGGCGAGAGGGAATTAGGGATTGATCCGGTTTCTGGTAAGAAAGTAATTGCTAGAATGGGGCGTTATGGTCCGATGGTACAAATTGGAGAAACAACTAATGAGAATGAAAAGCCTCGGTTTGCAAAACTAAAAGCTTCACAAAGCATTGAAACAATTTCAATTGCCGAAGCAATGGACTTATTCCAATTGCCTAAGAGTATTGGTGAATATGAAGGAGAAGAGCTGATTGTAAATGTGGGCAGATTTGGACCTTATGTTAAGTTTAAGGATCAATTTATTTCTCTTGCAAAAACCGACGACCCTATGGAGATTACTCTTGAGAGGGCGATTGAGTTGATTGCAGGTAAGAATCAGGCGGATGCCCCGATAGGACACTACGAATCGAAGCCTGTGACAAAAGGAAAGGGACGTTTTGGACCATTTATTAAATGGGATGATTTATACATTAATATTCCTAAGGGCTATAACTACGATTCCTTAACTCAAAAGGATATCAATGAATTAATTGAGAAGAAAATGGAGAAAGAGGCAACTCGCTTCATTCAACAATGGCCTGCTGAAAAGATTACGATTGAAAATGGAAGATGGGGGCCGTTCCTTCGATTTGGTAAGAAGATGTTGAAGTTGTCAAACAAGACAGGAGGAGGCAAGTACTCGTCAGATGAAGCGGCATTTATTACATTAGAGGAAGTAAAGAAAATGATTTTGCAACAAGTGCCGGGTGCATTTGACAAGAAGCCTGTTGCAGATAAGAAACCTAAAACAATTTCGAAAGCATTAGCGCCTGCAGCGAAAAAGGCTGTGGCGGCAAAGAGAAAGTGGTAAAATTATAGCGGTAATTGATTTTATGTAAATACCAAACGGTCGAAAAACGTATTATCTGTTTTTCGACCGTTTTATTATGTAAAGTAACTGTAATGAAATATAATATAATTGAAGTAATCTGATTACATATTTATAAATCAGTTCGGTTGTTATCTACTTTAAAGAAGACCCTTTTTAGTCTGGTAAAAATAGCTTTCCATAATCCTCCATCCATTTCTATTCTTCGGTCGCTTGTCCAAACCATTGCTTTTATATCGGTTACACCAAATAGTTTTCCATAACCCTTATCCCTAAGCTTCAGGGCAAGAAATCCATCTTCATTTGCCCCTTTGGGATGATTGAAACCATCTACTGCCAAGCCATCTAATCTTTTGAATCCTGAATTGAAACCGTATACGTTTACGGCCTCATCTTTTATTTTTTTATTAATGAATCGATTTAAGTCTGCAAAATATTCATAGAAGAAATACGATAATCTACCTGTTTTCCCGATAGGGATGAAGGCAAAGCGACCGTATACAGCAGCTACATTGGGATCATTGTCAAAAGGGAGAATCATTTCTGCTACCCAATGTTTAGGATAAATAGAATCGGCATCGGCATTTAAAATATATTTCCCTTCTGCTTCAGCTAAGCCTCTATTACGTGCTGCTGTGATACCTTGTTTAGTTTCTAAAACACAGCGAACTCCGGTAGATAAAACCAATTCTTCTGTTTTATCCTTCGAGTTATTATTTACCACAACAATTTCTACTGCTTTGTCCGTCACATTATTTGTTAATGAATAAAGTGTTTGTAGAATGTTTTTTTCTTCGTTATAGGCAGGAATAACGATCGAGACTTCGGGTACGCCTTCCTTTCTAAGCTGTTTGTAGGCTGTTGCAATTTTGTTAATCAGATCAGGTATTGAAAGAGCATTCCAACATTCTTGAGCATAAGGAGTAACAGCAATTGGTCGCATATTTTAATTATTTAAGGGTATAAATATATTTGTTTTTATAATTGTATTACTTCAAAGTCATCTGAGTGTTAACAAGCTACTCAATGTTTTCTTTTTTATAGTTTTAAAATCAGAGAAAACAGTACTAAGAAATCGTCGTAATCCAACTGACAATCCTTAACTAAAAGTAAAACTATAATCCAAGACCTATTTTAATCTGCAACCCTGCCCTTGTACTGATAGTAGGAGCGGAGGTTGAAATATAAGGTGTCACTCTGCGTTGATCGAAAAATAGTTTTACATCAATCCGTTTATTCAGCACATAGTCGATTGATGGCTGAATTGTAATTACTTTTTGACCACCTGTTCCATAAGTATTTGCCTGATCAAGTTGACTATTCGTTGTGGCATCATCTCTCTTTGAAACATCTACCCTAAACTTTAAATTGCTATTCACCTTCTTTTTCCCATCATCAACTCCAGGGATTTTAAATGGCAATTTAAAGTCTTTAATTTCATAGCCAGCGCCAAACACTATTTCGGTACTGTTCGTTTCGCTTAGTTGATAATCTACTAAACTTAAGCTTAGTGTTCTGCTCTTTTTGTATTCAAACTTCACATTTATTAAGCTCTTTGTAGTTGCATCGATACCAATCAAAGGACCGAAATTCTCTTGAATAGTCACATTTGGAAAAAAGTAAAAAGGCACATAGTTATGGCTTACAGTATCGTAAAAACTTGGTGCACTTAATCTTGAAGTGTCGGCATAATTCAATGAACTCGTAAAGCTATTCATACTCAAATTACCCGTATACCCGTGAGTAATGGTAATTTGGCTAAATGTATTGGCTAAAAATGGAAGCTTTGCCAACCCGTTGTAAGTCAAGCGCCAATTAGGCATTGGCAAAATTCCTGCGAAGGGATTTGTCTTAACTGACTTATAATTTTCATTTAGTAGCGGAATTGTTCTAGGATCCTTGCCTGTATAGGCTGCAAGGAATGCAGGAATCAATACATCTTGCGAATACCTGCCATAACCATCTGCGTAAGAGCCGTCAGTCTTTTTACCACTATTTGCCCAATATTGATTTGTTTGCGCAACTCTATTGGAAATTACCTGCCTAGCAGCCTCAAAATGTAAAAAAGTCTTAGAAACTACATTTGGGTTAGTACTCCTAAACATCGTATAAGCTGCTACATAAGAGATATTAAAACCACCACTTGCATAAGGACTTAAATGTTGAGGATTTCTTCCGCCCATATTCATCGTGTCCTTAAATAGTTCGGTGTATTCTTTACTAAATGTTTTATCTATATTCAAATCAATTTTTAAATCCCTTATAGGTTCAAATTGAGCAGTGATACTCAGTTTCTGAGAAAAATTCTGTCTATATAAATTATTAAAGTTACTATCTCTACTTAATAAACCTAGTGAAGCCTTGTCTTTTAGCCAAGCAGGATCCGGTTGCCTTCCAAATACATAATCTAATCCCGGTTGATTTGTCTTCCAATCTTGACCTAAGAATCTTGTACTATCCATGTATCCCGGAATACGGCTAGCATAGCCTTCTGTATAATTGATAGAAACTCGTTTTAACATGGTCACTAATCTTCCTGTGACCCTTTCAAAGGCATTCAAATCAAGTTGTTGGCTATTTCGTTTTAATGCTTCTGCAATACGCAAATCGCGCTTTTGTTTACGCCATTTACTAAGCGCTTCCCTTTTTTTAGCACCCGTTAACAAAAATCCATTGGCATCAATAATAACTTCTTCTCTTGTTTTGATGATTGTTCCAAGAATATTAGGTTGGGGAATATTTATTCCCTTTATAGGAGTAGTCGTTTTTTTGTTAGGGCTATTATTATTTCTATTAGCCGAAAACATATTTGCAGCTTTTAACCAACGACTTCTATTATAAATTCTAGTCAAATCTATATCGCCGCTAAAGGTATTATCCTGACTATTTTCAATTGTATTTCCCAACGAGATGGCTAATAAACTTGCGGCAGTCCAATTATAAGAAGTACCATAACTATAGCGAGCAGTAATCCAATCAAGAATTGGAATTTTATTGAATGGAGCTGTGTAGCTTGCATTCGACTTTTGTTGATATCGTGTATTTCGTCCACCACTAAAGAAGTTAGTCCAAACACTATCCTTCTTTGCTTTGGTATTGATAGCTCCATTAGGCTCGTCAACATACGCATTATTTGTTGCAGAAAAATCTACATTTATACTTCTTGTCAAATCCCAACGTAAGTTATAGATACGATCGAAAGTGAAATATTTATCATAGCTAGTATCAACACTTTCAACTTTTGAACCCACCATATCTGTATTAACTATTCGAGGAGAATAACGACCCATTTGTCGGTTGATGTCCGTGCGGGCAGTAATTAGTGAGGGCTTTAAATTGAAATTAAAATCTTTGATAAAATTCAACCAAGGACTCGAATTTTTAATTAGTTTTTTAAATGGCTCTATATACTTTGTAGGATAATTGAAACTATAGCCGACATTTACCTTGTGTTTTGCAACATCATTAAATAAAATCGTAGGACTAGTTTCGGCAGTATGCGTATAAGAATAGCTGAAATCAAAATTACTGATACTCCATAAATACGGCTTGCCTTTAGGTTGTACACGTACATTCGTGAAGTTTAGCGTAGTAATTGTCGTTTGATCCAATGATGCTTGTTTGATAGAATCTCTTTGTGACGATGTTTTTGCCATCGATAATTTGTTTTTATAGGTAACATCCTGATCATAAGGATCAAACTGAGGAGTTATAATGTTTTTGTTAATGCTCGCATAAATAGGAACTGATAACTTTAATTCTTTAGGCAACAATTTTCCTGCATCAATCGATATCGCAGCATCTAATTGGGTTAAATTATTCTTAGCCCTTTGATTAATAGATTGTTCGATTGTTCCCCAACCTTGCGAATACTGACTTGCCGAAACAGTAACTTTTCCTAAATCAGCCAATTGAACATCCATTCGAGCTATTGCAGCGTATGAAGGTTGTTCATCGATACTAGATAGCCTCAACTCATTTACCCAAACCTCGGCATTTACAGCGTTCGTATTACCTCCCTGTGCGTTTTCAATTGCAACTAATATTCCCTGAACTTGTGCCCAATTCGGATTTCCTAGCACTCCATAAGTTTTAGGATCGCCTTTCACATTTCCTCTATAAATGTTTGAAACGGAAGTGCCGGGAGTCTGATTTCTCCTAAGTTTCAAATCGACTAAGTCTTGTAAATTGAAATCCAGATTATTGGCAGCAGGCCATATTGCATTAGGATCGGTGCTTTTCCAGGGTGTAACCTTCAAAGGAATTTTTATTTCATAAAAGTTATTCGTAAAGTCTTGTCCTATCCTAACAACAAGATTCAAGTCATTATCACTGATAGAGGGTTTACCAACTACACTTTCTGCGTGTGAAAACATCGATAACTTACCATAATTTCTCAAGTCTAAGTTCAAGGTTTTAAAATCACCTCGGGCATCACCATCCTTCAAATTAAACACCTGCATACTCATTGCTTGTTCATTTTGCAATAAGTTGATGCCATTATTACTAAGTTGTTGCACACGTTGAATGCCAGGTGGTATTACATAATTTACAGGATAACGGCTACTGTTTTCCTGTAAGTTAACTGCTAATGTATTCAGAATTGTGTTGCTATTTCCCGAGATACTATCTAAAGGCGTATAAACTCCGTTAGTATCTAATACATTTGTATACCTTCTCCATTGATTACGTACGAGATCTAACTTGGCAAAACGTAAAACAGTAGAATCTTCAAATCCTGATAAATACATTCTAAGGAATCGGATTGACTGAAAGCCGGGTATACCTCCAACATTCTGAGAATATGATTTAATAGGGATACGAAATAAGTACCAATTTTCATTTCCGGTCGTACCATCCGCATAAGTAACAGGTAATGCACGCTGATCTGTAATGAAATTTGAGCCTACTTTCATGCTGCTAGGCTTAATATCCACAGAGTATTCAAAATATTGTTCTGTTTGATTTAATGTGTTATCATGATTTAAATCTTCATTGTCAGGATAAAGTGTGGCAGCAGGGGAGAAGGTCGAACTTCCCGAAACAATTGCCGAGTTACCCTGAGGGTTATTATAGTTTTTATACCTACCTAGTATATCGGTATTCGAAGTGTCAAAACCACCGTCTCTGTACCATACATAGTCATCATGAGAAGGGTCTAAATAGGCCGACCGATATAAGGGAGAGTTTGTACCGAAGTTATTGGCAATCCGACGTAAATAATCACTTCTTTTAGCTCTTTCAGAAGCGTCATCTAAACCATCAAAGCCCACATCCTGATATTGACGGTCGTCAGGGTTATTACTAAATGCCTGAGTAATCTGTATCGGATTTACGGGAGTTTTACCCCATGTGCTTGTACTGTCAACGGCAGCAGGTAATCCGGGGGTATTCATACCGTTTTCATAAAAGCGCTTACCATCTTTTAATATATCTTCACTTACTTCCCCGAGATTAAAATAAAGTTTACCACCATTGCTATTAGGATTTTTAATAAATGGATCTTGTGTCCAAAACTCAATAAATTCAAAGTTATTAGTGATGAAATCTGTTTGATCCAATGCCCTCATAATGCCACCCCATCGTTGAGCAGCATTTTTCAATTTGCCGTCAGCACCAATTTGCGATGGATCAGATTCATAGTTATAAGGACCTAAATCACGAGGATAATATGCAAGATCGAATGTGGAAGTTTGTGTATTTGTGATATTAGTTGTTTGTTGTGGAAACAATTCACTCGTGTACACCATTCTTGTTCTAGGGTCACTCAATGCTTTCAAGTTTCCCCTCAAAGGATTGGTAGTACTATTTTTATCTTGCAAATTAGGTTCAATATTGTACCAAGCAAGTTTAGCCCTATTGAAACCATATTTTGTACTGTCGAGTAATTCAGATTCAGAGAATCGGGTAGGAGTGGAGGCAAGAGCCCAAGAAGTTAATGGAAAACGTAAATCAAGATTACTTGTCGAACCTTCAAAATCGTCAAGATACACAAGCCCGCTACTGCCACTACCTATTTGTGATGGATGTCCAGGTTTTAAATAAGCACCTTCCAAAGTAGTGGTGATATAACTCTTTGCTTTAGTAGTATAAAATGGTAGTTTACCTAAGAATCGTGTTAGGCCAGGCAATTCCGATTTGTAGGCTAAATCCATCCCATACATAGTATTACTGATAGGATCCTGTCCATAATCAACTTTGGTATAATAAGGTCGTTCCTTAAGATTTACTAAGGAAGCTCCAATTGATAACTTTTTATTGATATTATAATCGGCCCGCAAACCAAGGAAGGTTTTCTGTTGTACACCCACATTGCCATTGTTCTCGAAAGATACGTTGACGGGCACTCCCGAATTAAGAATTGCTTGATTTAATATTTTAACACTACCAAGATTATAATCCACTGTATAATCTGTGCCTTCCGTTAATACCTGACCACCTGCATTTACCCGTACTGAACCTTGAGGTACATTAAATGCACCTAAGTATATTTCACTTCCTCCGGTAGCATTCGCCTGACCTTGCATCTGAAAGCGATCAAGATTAGTATAAGTTAAGGCTATTGCTTTTATCGAATCATATAGTGGGTAATAAATGTATTTTTGTTTCAATGATTCAGAGGTTCCCGAAAATGCTATATTCTCTAAGTCTCTGCCAAAAGGTTGTAGTACTGGAAAAATCACTTTCCCCTGTTGCGATAACACCGTAAATCCTTCGATGAAATCAAAAACCCCATCCGGTTGTGGATCATTTCTTGCATTAAGTCTGTCTAAGTTCAAAACCTTTAGTAAAGAATGTCCACTTACAGCAGGAGAAGATTCGGGTAAATATATTTTAAGTCCGCCACTAGGATCATTATAATAAATATTAAGTTTGAAGTCTTTCGAAGTAACACCCGAAAGGTCAAGCGAGTAAACGTTTTTCATCATCAATTGCCAGATAGGCAGGTTAGTACGGGCTGATGATGCCTTCAATAACTTTAAGAATAATACCTGTTGAACACCCTGACCACTTTTTGAAGTATCTAATGCAATATCCGAAGCAAATTCCCCCACTTTATATACACGTCCATTAGCCGAGTATTCATAGGCTACTGCTAATACATCGTCGGGTTGTAACTGAGAGTTTAAGGATATAAAGCCAACTTGTGGGTTGAAATAGAATTCGTTTGGCGAAAGTTGACGTGCAAAAGTGATATTATAATCTGTATTTGCCTTCAAATTCATATTGTTCAATCCATTACTCACTGTTGAAGGACTCCTCAAAGGTGATTGCAAGCCACCTGTTGCCAATTTTGAAAAGAGTCCGTTCGATCCATTATCGGGCATGCCATTTCCAATTGTACCTCCTGCATTAGAAGGATTGTAGGGATTTGTTTCTCCCAAATCCATGAAACCTGCTATATACCTGGCATTTGTAGTTGCCCCTGTCTTATTTGTAACCCAAACTTCCAATCTTTTAATCTGTACCTGACTACCAACAACAGGTAGTTTACTCATTGTAGAGTTGAAGTTTGCATTAAAATATTGTGCTAATAAGAAGTTCCTGTTTTCATCGTAATCATCTAGCTTCTTGTTAAAGGTAGTAGTGGCAGCACCTCCCTTTAAGGCTTGTGTTTGAGTTTGACTCTTTTGTTGTGCTATTGCTGCGGTAATAAACAACTTGCCAAATTGAAGCTGAGTCTTTAACCCAAACAAATTTTGAAAACTAGGAATCAATGTCCCCCTCGACTGCCAAGAAAGATTTCCTGCATTGATACTTTTTATAATTTCATCATCCTTGCCCTTATAGTCAAGTTTTAACTGATTAAGGTAATCAAAGTTTGCCAAAGTATTATAGCTGATTGGTAGTTTTAGTTTATTACCAATATTGGCGTTTACATTAAAATTGGTATTCATCTGAAAATCAAAGCCACCATTCTTTCTTGCCGATTCAGGAAGAGTCGGATTCAATGTTTTTTGCCCCTGATAACCCATCATAATATCCACCGAACCCTGTGGTTTTATATCTACCCGGAGTGCTTGTTGTATTTGTTTGGTGATATTACCCGCAATACTATCCTTATTAAATTTCCCTGCAATTTTGTTTTGTAATCCTCCAACTACATTTTTAACATTGTAAGCACTATCGCCTGCTCCAAATATCCGATCAAAAAGACTCGTGTAAACAGTATGCTTTGGACGTTTTACTTTTTTATTTACAAGCGTAAGCGCATCTGCACGCTGATGAAAATATTCAGCCTCATTTAAGTGGTTTTGTAACGCATAAAACTCTTCAAATGTGAGAGAGGTAGGTTCCCTGAAAATTCGATCTCCAATCTTTTCTGTAATGAAATATTGATTAGTTTTTGGGTCATACTCTATCTTTTGTTTGATAAAGGTACTATCTCTTACATCAAAAGTGTTTTTGTTTTTCCAAGTAAACCAATCTCCTCTTCTATCTTTAAGTGGAAAAGGAAGACTATCATTCTTCACTTTTGCAAGAACCGAGTCAGAGTTTGTCATTTGGGCAATAGCTTTAGTGCTACCCCAATAAAAGATAGATACAATTAAAATAGTAAGGAGAAATAATTTTCTGGTATAATTCAAAACAGAATAACCTTAGTTAAGTAGATATAATTACAATAATATCAGAGATTTTTAAGTGCTTGTTTAATAATTTCTTCGAGTGCAATATTAGGGTTTGTTTGAATTACTTTTTTAATTGCATTTTCAGCCATTGTTCTTCCAATTCCTAATGCTACTAATGCAGTTATTGCATCATTTTCAACAGACGAAACTTGTATTCCGCTGAGTGGATTTTCTAATGCTAGTTTTCCAAACTTATCTTTCAATTCCACAATTAATCTTTCAGCACTTTTCTTTCCAATTCCTTTGATACTTTCTAGTTGCTTTGTGTTGCCTTGAATAATTGCCCGTGAAATTTCTTCAGGTCTCATACCGGATAGCATCATTCTAGCAGTAGCAGCACCCACACCTGAAACACTAATTAATTGAAGAAACATATCTTTTTCAGCTACGCCAGAAAAACCGTACATAGTCTGACCATTTTCAAATAAGTGTAAATAAGTGTACAACTGACCTTCATCACTATTGGAAATTGCACTGTAAGTATTTAAACTTATTTGCAAATCATAACCCACTCCGTTCACATCTACAATTACCCGTGCGGGAGTTTTGTCCACAAATTTACCTCTTACATACGCTATCATAATGGCGACGAAAATAAGTTTTTATACTGTCATTCTTTATATCAAATTGTGAAAATCAATATTTTCGGTAAAAAGAACCTGAATTTATGAAATTGTATTCCTTTTTTATGGCAAATTGTAAACAATGTGAGCTAATTGAGGGGGGAAATATGGAATATTATGTTGTAAGTCTTTAATAATATTGTAGTTCAATATTATTTTCCTTGAAAAACGCTTTATCTAAAATTTAAAACCTAAAACCTGAAATTAAATTCAATGTAGTTTAATTGAACATTTTGACCGAAATTTTGGTGTCGGCCTGAGGCTGTTATTAGAGATTTTTAAGTTTTTTGAGATGACAGCAACTCCCAATTAAATAGTATTCTCGAAAGTCATCCCTCAGTGATCTTTAACTATTTATACAATTGTTTTTTCTAGTAGATACCTCCGGGAAGACTACAAGAGCAAAACAGAGCATTTAATTTCTCCGTGAGACAGTATCGTTTATTTTTCGAATTGAGCTTCAAAGGCATACTTTATTTATAGGAGTTCAATCAGTATAACACACTGAAAATTATTTTACCTCGTGTCTTCTCTCAAAAAAAAGCCGCAAAAAAATATTTTTTTCTTGCGACTAATGCCATTTTTTGTTACTACTCAGGAGGTTTTAATACAAAGGCAACGAAGAAAAAACAGGGAACACAAGGAATTCTTTTTAAAAATTAGCAGGTAAGTACCTAAAAAGTTTACTGTTCTTTGTGTTTCTTTTTCCTTCCTTCAAAACCTTGTAACCCATGTTGTAAAAATGCCTGAGTAGTAAACATTTTCTTTATATTATACAATACTTATATCTTAATTCTACAATTGCCTCTAACCATGTACTGCTACAGATACTGTAACACTCCAATTACCAATCTGTGCATTTTTGTATCGATAAATTGCCTTATAAAGCCAAACTTCATGTACCTCTGCTGCTGGCAAGGTGGTATTATCTGTGTAATCAGCTGTGGTACTCACATCGTGCCTTACAAATCCTAAACCACTGTCTTTCCAAACTTCATATTCATCATAATTACCTAGATTCGAATGTAGCCGAGGATGACTAGCATTTGAAGATTTAGATGTCAGATTAGGGGTTCCCAAAGTCAAATCTATTGTAACAGGCAATTCAATCAATCCCAATTCAATGCCTATAGATTCAGTTAACTTACCCGACTTTACGCAATCCTGAGTAATTTCTCTGAAAAGACTTTCAACACCCTGATTTCCCAAAACAGGCAAAATAGCAGGATAGGCAGCAAATGTGGGTATTGCAGTTAATTTAACTGATTTATCACCGTTGCGAACTAAAGTCTTATAGGAAGTTAAAGTCATGCCAAATACTTTCACCTTCACCTGCTCGTCAACAATAAAGGACAACATATTTAGACCTGTTCCCAGATTTGTAATCTTTGTTTCCTCAACATCAAGAACATCTTTATAGTCTACATACTTGCTGAGAAATTTTCTTAATTGAATTACTAACCCTTCGTCTGTACCTGCAATTACTATTTTCATAACTTATATTTTATATAAACTCGTGTTGAGTTTACTTGTGAAAAAACATTTGAATAATTCTCAATTAACCGTTGTAAATATCATTTTTACACCTGTGCCGACCGTTAGCAGAGGTGTGCGAACCATTTTTTCTGTGCTGCCAACCATCCGCAAAGTCGTTACAGCCATTTTTTCTGTGTTGCCAGCCGTTCGCAAACGTGTGCGACCCATTGGCAGCTAAGTTCTAGCCATTTTTATAATTGCTAAAACGAAAAAATAGCTAGTTTCATGAATTGAAACGCACTAGTAAAATCCGTAAAATGAAAATGAAAAATTTAATAAAGATGAGGCTAAGCTAAAAACAGTCTTTCTGTTGATATACTGTTTTACCGAACCGTGCAAATATATACTACCTTTTTTTAGTATTTCTAATCTATTATATTAATTTTCAATATTATTTTAATAATTATTTAGTAAAAAAATAATTTTTCTAAATAAAATGGAAAAATTGACCATTCGACTGAAATTTTGTTAAATAAATATTTAAAGAATGGATGAATGATGAACTTTAAAACTTTCTTATGGATAATGTAAAAGACTAGTTAATAAGTTGCACCTTTGAAACGATATTTTCATATTGGCAATATCATAATTACAAAAAATAATGAAAGGACTAAATAAAGTCACACTAATCGGTAACCTTGGAAAAGATCCAGAAATTAATGTATTAGAAGGCAATATTCCTGTAGCTAGATTTCAATTGGCAACAACAGAAAGTTATCGAAGCAAGTTTGGAGATTTGATTGTCGATACAGAATGGCATAATATCGTACTTTGGAGAGGATTGGCAGAATTGACACAGAAATATTTGCACAAGGGTAGTCACCTATTTATAGAAGGGAAACTGAAAACGAGGCACTATGAAGACAAAGATGGAACAAAAAGACAAATAACAGAAGTTATAGCCGAACAGATTATAATGCTAGATAAAAGTGAGTAGTAAGTATTAAGTATTAAGTTCTAAGCCAAAGCGAACTATAATACTTCTTTCCAAAAACTTAATACATATAACTTAATAAGTAAAACTTATGACAACAATTACAATTAAACCGATAGACTACAAAGGCGAAAAAGTAATAGGATTGTATTTTGAAAAAGATATACAACTTAATACTTTACTGCAAAAGACGGTATCTGCAAAGTGGAGTCGCAGTGAAAAATGTTGGTATATGGAATGCAGCAAAGAAATCTGTAACAAATTGGCAGATGCATTAAAAGGAATAGCCATTTTGAAAAGTGATGAAATTAGGGCGTATTTTAACACCGTACAGTCGTATAGGCATGTGTCCTTATTAAATGATGCGACCTTACTAAATGATTCATCTGAATTTAATGAAATAGTTAAGAATAATTCTTTAAATAGCAAATCTTCAGCTGTTCAAAAGAAAAGTACTGTTAAAGCGTATAATCATCCGAAAATAGGGAGGAATAATCAAACTAACATCCCCAAAAAAGAAAATACTATTCCTAGATTGTGTGATAGCAATTTTAATGCAATAACAAAGTTCAATCAAACCCTAATTTTAAAAGGATATAGTCCAAATACAATCCGCACATACATGGGAGAATTTAGTGTTTTCTTACAAATTCTAGGTGATACTACAGTGGATAGTTTTAATACAGATAGGATAAGAGATTATTTGGAATATTGCCATGTTAGCCTGAAATTGAGTGAGAATACGATACATAGTAGAATGAACGCTTTGAAATTCTATTTTGAACAGGTATTAGGCAGAGAAAAGTTCTTTTGGGAAATACCTAGACCGAAGAAACCTTATTTACTACCAAAAGTAATTAGTGAAGAAAAAATAATAAAGGGATTACAAACCATAGAAAATTTAAAACATAAGGCATTACTTTTCACTGCATATAGTGCCGGTTTGCGAGTGAGTGAAGTAGTAAAAATAAAAATCGCAGATATAGATAGTGACAGAATGCAGATAAGAATAATATCTGCAAAGGGCAAAAAGGATAGGTTAGTAACACTTGCAGATGCGACTTTATTAGTGTTAAGAGAATATTTTGTAAAGCACAAACCCCAAGTATATTTGTTTGAAGGTCAAAATGGGGAAGAGCATTATAGTACAAGGAGTGCACAGGCGGTGTTTAATCATCAATTTGAAAGGATTGGGTTGCCCAAATATTTTAGTTTCCATAGTTTGAGGCATAGTTATGCAACCCATTTATTGGAAAATGGAACAGACATAAAATATATACAAGAACTACTAGGGCATAATGATATAAAAACGACACTTAGATATACTCATGTAAGTAAAAAAGCGTTAGAAAAAATAGAGAGTCCATTAGACAAAATTTTGCGAAAAAAGGGCTAATTCGAATTGAAGACCGAATTAGATCGTGGTGAATTATTACTATTTGTTGAATAATAAAAAAGTATATGTATTGAAAATAGTTTCGCAATTCATAAATATACTTACATTCGCTTTTGTAATAAAATATTAATGAGGATTAAAAAATAAAATTATTATTCAAACCTGTTATAAATTAGAAGTTATTTTAAAACCCAATTAAATGGACAGAATTATTAAACAAAGTGTTGCTACCATACAATCGACCTAAAAGTATTTACCACTAATTAAATGTTTAGAGAATTTAAATTGATTGAATCTTTTGATCATTTAGAATTGTAGCCATCTTTTTTTTCGCCATTCATTTTATTTTGAGTAAAAAATAACTAAAAAGTTTTAAAATAGAAGCCCTAAGGTGGGAGGGCAATTGCTTATAGAATAAAAAAGAACATCAGTCACAATATTTCGAATTAAATGTGAGTGACGGTGGCAAAGCCGTCAAAGAATGACAAGTAAAATATTGAATTAAATAAGGTTTAATATTTATATTTTTCAGGAAAAAATTTATATGAAATAAGTTTGGGAAAAGTATTAAATGTATAAACCTGTAAATAGATACCTAGTTTCAACTATTTAAAATGTACACAGCTTCAAAAATAAAAAGATTTATTAAATCCCTATATTCGCTAGCGAACGGAAGCAGGAAATGTGTTTTAATAATTAATTCAACTGTAAAAACCTGCGTCTATTAAAGAGTTAGCTGTAATGCCAATCAAACAAATAATTAGAACTTTATGACAGAAATAATACGAAATCGGACAATAAGACCTTCAAGTAGACTTGAAAAATCTAAAAGTTATAAAATCGATACAAAGAATGTTTCAAAGGGAGACATATTAATTGTAAATATTGACCATGAAAGCACACCATTTCACAAAACATACAAACTTAATGGTGCAGATGTATATTTAAAAGATAGCATAAGTTTTAGAGTTAATGATTTTGGCAAATCAATCGAAATACTTTGGAGTGGTGCTAAACCTATTGAAACAAACTCAAAAGCTTTCACTTCATCATCAAAACAACCAACTTTAAAACTAAAAGCAGTTAGAGCAACAAACGTTAAAATCACAACAGATTTGAAAACATCTTTTGACCCAATAGCAGATTCTGAAACTTGTATTCTTATTTTAGGAACAATGCCTGGCGACAAATCATTAGAATTAAATGAGTATTATGGACATTCAAGAAATAAGTTTTGGAAGATTATCTCTACTATTACGAACAACGATTTACCTATAACATACTTCGAGAAAAAAGCCTTGTTGATAAAATCAAAAATTGGAGTTTGGGATGTGGCTCATAAAGCAAATCGTAAAGGGAGTCTTGACAATGCCATCCAAGACGAAGAACCTAACGACTTAATAAGCTTCATTAATAAACATAAAAATTTAAAAATAATTGCATTTAACGGAACAAAATCTGAAACTCTATTTGATAAGTACTTTACACGACATGCAGGGTTAAAATACTTTTCATTACCAAGTACAAGCCCAGCAAATACAGGCATTGACTTTGAAAATATGTGCAAACTTTGGAAACAATTATTACAACAACGACAGAACCTGAATAAGGCACTACAGCTAACAAAAGTGTTTAGTAAAGTGCTTGCAGACGGAAGTAATTCAGTAATTGTGCTTTCTTTTAACAGTAGTTTCGGCAGACCTAACACTATGAGAC
>CANCPA010000042.1 GCA_947379895.1 Chitinophagaceae bacterium
ACAGTAATAGACCACTTATTTAGGAGAATCTAGTATTAATAAAGAGAAATGAAAGACTAAAAGCCGAAGTCTGTTAATAAAAAAGGAATCTTTTGTGCTGATTATAGCAGAAATAAATGGGATGAAGCAAGAAACGTGAAACATAATGCGTGTATAATTGGTAAAAAATACTTTTTGGTAGAAGCGTGTTTACCAAACCATTATACTTTTTCATGCTCGCTTGAGGGCACAAAGGAGGTTATTGTATGGATAAATGACAAAGAACTTTAAAATAAGGTACATAAAAGTTTTTCGTTAGAATAGTGGAATTGCCAACGCTATTAGGGCTTAAAGCCCCTTGTAAGGTTTAACAGTCAGCGAAAAACTTTTATGCACCCATTGAACAACTATCATGTTTTCCATTTACTTTGCAGCTTATCTATTTTTAATGGGGTTATCACAGGGAACATATAGGTTATTAGGAATTATAGTATTGTTAAGTGGCCTTCGCTTTTCATTAAATGCGCAATTCAATCAAAATTCACAAGAAAAACAAGCTACTTCAGGTATTAGCTACGATACACAAGGACGACCTATAAGAAAGCAAAGCCGTACAGATTCTTTACAACATAGAGATAGATTTGCAGATTCCATAACCATTTTTTATCGATATTTTGATTCTACAAGAACACGGTCAATTGATTCTTCTATTAATGATTTTACGACTAGATTTCCAGTTCCTTACACTTATGAAACATTAGGAAATTTAGGTACTGCTGCTCGTTCTTTACTTTTTAATCCAATAATGAATGCCGGTTGGGATGCAGGATTTCATCAATTTGATATTTATAAGTTTTCAATAGAGAATACAAAGTTTTTTCAAACGACAAGACCATATACCGAGTTAAGTTATTTATTGGGTAGCAAGAGTGAACAAACAATTGATTTTGTGCATACTCAAAACAAGAAAAATAATTTCAATTTCTCTGTAGAATATAGATTTATTAATGCGCCAGGTATTTTTAGAACCCAGAATGCAAGCCATAATAACTTTCGATTTACCACTCATTTTCAATCTTTGAATAAACGATATGAAGCGTTTTTAATCTTCCTGTCAAATAAACATGCTAGTTCTGAGAATGGAGGTTTAGTTGATAAATTTAAGATTGATAGTCTCGCATTAAATAATCCTTATG
Source organism: Chitinophagaceae bacterium (assembly GCA_947379895.1). Taxonomy (GTDB): domain Bacteria; phylum Bacteroidota; class Bacteroidia; order Chitinophagales; family Chitinophagaceae; genus Parasediminibacterium. The sequence goes on from CANCPA010000042.1 coordinate 1,176, forward strand.
AACTTGATACTCGACTAGGAAATCCTGCGCTTTTTACCCCTAATCCTTTTAATACAACAGTTAATACTGGAAATATTTATAAAGAGAATAATTTTTTGTATCGACATCAATATGATTTAGGTACTAAAGATTCGATTGTAACGGACTCAATTACATATAAACTCTTTTATCCACGATTTAGAATTCAACATACTTTACAATTTGGTTCAAATGAATATAGATTCCTTGATAACAATGTAATAGATAGTAATTATACTAAATATTTTAATTATACAACAACTAAAGACACATTATTATTTTTAGATAAATGGACTAAAGTCAGTAATGAATTAAGCCTTATTTCTTTCCCTGACAAGAAAAACCAAAGTCAATACGCAAAAGTTGGTGCTATCCTGCAAAATAGACATTTAAGGACAAATGATTCGTTATCATATAATTATTATGACCTGTCTTTAATTGGAGAATATAGAAATAGAACTAGAAATAAGCTTTGGGATGTCATTGCTAACGGGCAGTTATACATAAATGGAACAAATGCAGGTGATTATCAAGCATATTTGAGTCTGAAAAGGCAGTTAAGTAAACGTGCAGGAAGTCTTCAACTTGGTTTTCAAAATGTAAACAGAACACCTTCTTTTATATTTCATACGGAATCGGCTTTTCCTATTCAACCTCACTCAAACTTTGCTAAAGAAAATATCTCACACATTTTTGCAAATTACGATAACCAGCAATCGGGCATTATACTTTCGGGTAACTATTACATTGTCAGCAATTTTGCTTATTCTGATAGTTTTTTTAAGTCGAAACAGGAAGCAACATTATTTAATGTTTTACATATTTATGGCGAAAAGGTATTTCATATTTCAAAGCATTGGAATTATTATTTTGAACTTCACTTACAACAGACTACAGCAAACACTCCGGTAAATATTCCTCAATTAATTACTCGTAACAGAATTGCATTTGAAGGAAATTTCTTTACAAACTTATTTCTTTCTACAGGACTAGAAGCTAGGTATTCGTCTAATTACAAGACATCTGATTATTCGCCTTTTACAGGACAATTTTTTTATCAAGATAATCTGACACTAAGCAATCGTCCTGACATAAACTTTTTCTTTCATTTTCGAATTAAGAGTTTCAAGTCATTTATAAGAGTAGAAAATTTAAATACTATAAATCCGTCACAAGGCTTTAGTTTTAATCACTATAACTATAAGTTAGCAAATTATCCTAACACAGGACTTTGGATGCGATTGGGAATTTGGTGGAATTTTATAAACTAAATATAAAAGTTGAAGGTGACAATTACAGGTTTTGGCTGCTACCTGAATCTTGACCATGTAACCAATAAATTAATGCTAATAAATCCATAATTTAAATCTAATTCCTTGCTTTGTTAAAACTCAAATACATCTTCAGGTGTAATGCAATAATTTAATGGTATATCAAACTCATTGATGTCATTGATTGAATCGATCGGATTAAAATAATTAAAGCCAATTAAAGTAACATCATCACTACATTTAGCTAGAAATTTATCATAAAATCCCTTTCCATATCCTACACGGAAGCCCTTTTTATCGCAAATTAAATTTGGAACAAAAATCAAGTCGAAAGCAGCAGGATCTATTTCAATACCATTTTTGGGTTCTGTCAAACCATATTTATTGGTAATATAAAATTGTTCACTTTCCACTATAATTGCTTTCATCGTGTTATTGCTGAAATCTGTGACTGGATAAGCGATGCTTAAATCAGGTAAAAAAAATTGTAAATACCTAGAAAATAGGTGTGTATTAGGTTCATTACTGCCTTCAATAGGCCAATAATTCAGGAGAGTTTTAACTCCTTCAATGTTGAAGCTTTGTAATTGCAACAACATCAAATCATCCCATTTTAATTTATCTTTTGCAGAAATATCTTGCCTTTTTTGTTTAAATAGATTCCTAAGTTCCGTTTTAGTCATTTAAATATTTTTAAAAAATCTAGAGAAAAATGTTTTTTCTAATTACCATAAAAGCTTAAATATTTTTATTTTGTTACCCTTTTGGGATAGTTTTTGATTACAAATTAGTGTAAAAAATAAAATTATTATTCACAAAATGGCTGAAACTATATTAAAGCTTGGAAATCATGTTTTGTATATTAAACCTACTAGGTTAGGAAATTATCTTTCCAATTCAAAAACCGATTTTAAGCGTCCTTTCCTTAACATTTCCCTATCAGTTCAATCATTTTAAATTTATGATATAAAAACGTCTAGTGAAAGCCTATCTTTATTTGTCCAATATTAGTTGAAAAATAGACTGAATTTGATCAGTTTCTATCTTGCATATTATTTTATAAGAGATTTCCAATAATTTTTTACTAATTCAGCTTGTTGAAGAATAAAATTTTTATCAACATTATTAACAAAAGGAATGGAAGCAATTTTAGGATATCCACTCCATCTTACAATCTCCTCTTCGTAAGATAGGTATTGATCATTAAAAATCCATCCAAGCACTTCAATATTTCGTTGCTTACAAATTGATGCTGTCAATAGTGAATGATTAATACTTCCTAGATAATTCCTACTAACCAAAATTACTTTCGTATTTAATTTTTCAATTAAGTCAATTACAAACTCACTGTCATTTAAGGGAACCATAATGCCTCCAGCACCTTCTACTATCAGGTTTGAATTTTTTTTATTCAATGGACTTTCGGAAACGATTCTGTTTATGTCAATCTCAATACCTTCTTCTCTCGCAGCAATATGTGGTGAGGCAGGCATTTTAAATCTGTAAACTTCGGGATGAATAACAGATTGTGAATTAGTTAATAAAGAAACTACTTCTGCAGCATCTGTCCCTTCTTCAAAACCTGCTTGTATAGGTTTCCAATAATCGGCCTTTAAGGCTTCAGTTACAATAGCACTTACGACTGTTTTTCCTATTCCTGTACCAATTCCTGTTATAAAAATCATTCTTACAATTGAATATTAAACCTAAAACAAAGTATTTCTTGTCAATTCTATCCCTTTTCCATTCAAATAAACTATAATTGTGGAATTAATATGAATTTGTTGAAATCAAAGAAAAATAAGTATGTCATTTTATTGATAATTGTTAATCGTCAGTAGGGTTTACCACAAGAGAAACAGGGAAATTACAAGTAAAAAGAAGTTTGTCTTATCAAATAAGTCAATAAGTACAATCAAGCGATGTAAATCCTTGTGATTCCCGGTAAAAAACATTGTGAACTTTATGATAAAACCTTCTGATTTATCATCGAAAATTACTTTTTTCCAATTCTAAGATATTGCAAACATAATAGTCTTTACAATGATAAACTTTCTTCAATTGCTTTTTAAACGATTGGCTTTTAATTTTAAAGCTTCAAATGGAAAGGGTCACGGAGTGCATTCTCCGTTTGTTTATCGATTTATTACTGAAATTCTTAATGACCGTCGCTTTTTTTATTCTTTTGAAACAATAGAAACCCAAAAAGCAATTTTCATTGGTGCTACAAAAAATTTGACCAATAAAAAGCACGCAGCAAATATTCAATCCATGTTGAATTGCTTGCCAACAGACAAGTATCAACAATTGCTTTTTAAAATGGTACATTATTATCAAATTGATTCTGTATTAGAGATTGGTTCAAGTTTAGGTATCAGTTCAGCTTATTTATCTGCTGCAAATGGTGATAGCAAAATTTTAAATTTAGTAGAGGCTCCTATTCAAAAATTACTTTCGTTGGAAAATTTAAAGGAGACTTTTGTAAACAATGTTACAGTCATTGAAGCTTCGGACTTAAATTTAGGATTAAGAGTGAGTGATAAAAATAAATTTGGATTGATCCTTTTTAATTGTTCCCAAATTAATCAAGATATTAATCTTTCAGAGGTGTTGAAAATTGCCAAAGAAGACTGCATTCTTCTTTTTTTTAGCCATAATGAAAGTTTTAAATACAATCCATTATGGAATAAATCACTTAATTATCCACAAACATCGATTTCGATAGAATTAATGAACCTTAGAATCCTTTTTTTTAGAAAAGAACAATACGAGAAAGAACATTATACCATTCAATTCTAGTACTTTTGCTCCCGAAATAGTAAATTATGCTGTTTCATATTAATTAACTCAATTTACTCTCATGACAGCAGGAATTTTAAAGGAACCACAAGGAGAAAACAGAGTATCATTATTACCAGAGCAGGCAGCCACTTTAATCAAGAAAGGCATTACTGTATTGGTTGAAGAAGGGGCAGGGGACGGCTCCTTTGCTAACAATGATACCTATACCGAAAAAGGTATAAAAGTTGCATCAAGGCAAGATGTTTTGAAAAGCAGTGACATTATTTTCTCCATTCAATTATTGACAAAAGAAGATGAAGCACTTGTGAAATCAAATGCAGTACTTGTAGGGGTATTTCAGCCTCTTTTCCAGTTTAAAACCATTCAAGAATGGAGTTTAAAAGGGTATACAACGTTCAGTCTAGATATGTTGCCACGTACAACAAGGGCTCAAGCTATGGATGTATTAAGTAGTCAGGCGAATATTGCAGGCTACAAAGCTGTACTAACTGCTGCTAATTTGTTTCCTCGTTATTTCCCAATGTTTATGACTGCAGCAGGCAGTATTCCTCCCGCTAAAGTTTTAATTTTAGGGGCAGGCGTTGCAGGACTTCAGGCAATTGCAACTGCAAAACGTTTAGGTGCTGTCATTGAAGTATTCGATACAAGACCTGCAGTAAAAGAAGAGGTAATGAGCCTAGGTGCTAAGTTTGTTGAAGTAGAAGGTGCTGCAGATGCAAGTAAGGCTGGAGGATATGCAGTAGAACAATCGGAAGAATACAAACAAAAGCAACAGCAAAAATTAGCCGAATCTGCTGCAAAAGCAGATATTGTCATTACCACTGCTCAAATTCCTGGTAAAAAAGCACCTATATTACTATCAGAAGCTATGCTTGATAATATGAAAGCAGGTAGCATTATCATTGACCTTGCTTCTGCCACAGGCGGCAACACTCCTTTTACAAAAAATAACGAAACAATAGTACACAAAGGCATTACGATTCTTGGCAATAGTAACCTGCCTAGCACCATGCCATTTGACTCTAGTAAGTTATATGGTAAAAATGTATTGAACTTTTTACAATTAATTTTAACTAAAGAAGGAGCAATTAACCTGAATTTTGAAGATGATTTAGTAAAGGGAAGTTGCATTACTCATGGTGGAGATGTTGTAAATGACAGAGTAAAAGCTTTGTTATAGGTGAGTCAGAATTTGAATTAATTATACAATTTAACTAAAAAATTTAAAGAAATGGAATACATCCTCAATTTGATTAAAAGTAATCAGGAAATTATCTATATTGTCATACTGATGATTTTTTTAGGTATCGAAGTTATAGGAAGGGTACCAAGTGTTTTGCATACCCCTTTGATGAGTGGAGCGAATGCAATACATGGTGTTGTCATTATTGGTGCAATTATCGTTATGGGAGAGGCACAAGACATAGTTGCGATAGTACTTGGGTTTCTTGCAGTTGTATTAGGAACATTAAACGTAGTTGGTGGCTTTGTAGTTACTGACAGGATGTTGGAAATGTTTAAAAAGAAAAAATAACTGTCGGTTGATTAATAAAAATAATTTTTCACATTACTGCTAAAACGGCAGTAAAAACATTAATAAAATGGAACTTAACATACTTACAATCTGCTATTTAATTGGTTCGATTACGTTTATTTTAGGCTTAAAAATGCTTTCAAATCCTGCTACAGCAAGAAAAGGGAATTTAATTGCTGCTGTGGGAATGGGTTTCGCAATTGCAGGAACTATATTTCTTTATCAAACAAAAAGTGGTGAAGGCTTACACAACTATCCTTGGATATTTGGAGGATTATTAATTGGAACAATTGTAGGATTTCTTGCTGCAAAAAAAGTAAAGATGACTGCTATGCCAGAAATGGTTAGTCTTTTTAATGGTATGGGGGGAGCTTGCGCAGGTTTAATTTCTGTCATTGAATTTGGTAGAGTTTCTGAAGAGATTGCCTCGGGAGTTTCTATTCATGGCAAACTAATTACTATCTTTTTAGGTGTTATCATTGGCTCGGTTTCATTTGCAGGTAGTATAATTGCTTGGGGAAAATTGAATGGGAAAGTTAAAGATTTCTCATTTGGTGGGCAACAAATATTAAATACAATTATGCTATTTATCATGGTTTGTATAGCGGGATATTTGGTATTTAATTTAAACCTTGCAAATACATTTTTATTTTATGTAGTTCTTGCGGGTGCATTAGTTTATGGTATTATGTTCGTATTGCCAATTGGAGGAGCGGATATGCCAGTTGTAATTTCTTTATTAAATTCATTTACTGGTGTAGCGGCTGCTTGTGGTGGTTTCCTTTATAACAATAAAGTAATGCTTACAGGTGGTATTTTAGTGGGGGCAGCTGGAACTCTTTTGACGATTTTGATGTGTAAGGCAATGAATCGTAGTTTATTAAATGTATTGATTGGATCCTTTGGTGGAAATAAGGCTGGAGGAGCTGCACAACAAGATGCAGGAGGTTCATACAAAGAAATCAATGTTAGCGATGCCTCAATGGTTATGGCTTATGCAAATAGAGTGGCAATTGTTCCGGGGTATGGATTAGCTGTAGCACAAGCGCAACATATATGTCATGAGTTAGAAAAGTTATTGGATGAGAAGGGAGTTGAAGTAATTTATGCAATTCACCCTGTTGCAGGTCGTATGCCAGGTCACATGAATGTACTTTTAGCTGAAGCAGATGTTAGTTATGATAAATTATTAGAGATGGAAGATGCGAATGATTTATTTAAAACAACTGATGTTGTATTGATTTTGGGCGCAAATGACGTAGTTAATCCTGCGGCTAAAAATGATCCTGCTTCACCTATTTATGGTATGCCAATTTTGGAAGTAGAATTAGCAAAGACTGTTATTGTTAATAAACGTAGTATGAAGCCTGGATATGCGGGTATTGAAAATGCGTTGTTCTATCAACCAAAAACATCTATGTTATTTGGTGATGCAAAAGGGGTATTACAACAATTAGTTAGTGAGATAAAGAGCCTATAATTTTATGTTTAGTGGTTAGCTATTGGTTGAATTAACTAATAGCTAACCACTATTAATTAGCTACTAGAAAGTGGAATATCAATAATTACTTCACACCCCTCTCCTACCTTTGATTTAATTTCGAGTTTTCCTGCGAATAATTCTGCACGTCTTTTCATATTAGATATACCAATTCCCCCTTGAACTTTATTAACGTCAAATCCAACGCCATTGTCAATAATTTTCATAATCAAATTATTATTTTCAAGAGATATTTCAACATCAATATTTGAAGCATTTGCATATTTAAAAATATTCTTTAATTGTTCTTGTAGAATTCTATAAAAGTTGAGTTGAATATCCTGATGAAGTGATATAGTTTTAATTTTTTCATCAAAACGAAGAGAAGTTTGATATTGACCCTCAACGTTAAATGAATTGAAAAGCTTAATTATTGCATTTTCAAAAGTAGTATCATCAAAAAACTTAGGGGCGATTCTATGTGAAAGATTTCTAATTTCCTTTACGGCCATATTAATGGTCTCTTTACATTGATCAAACCACATCTGACCTTTAGGCTCCACTGACTTTTTTAACATACCTAAATTAATCAGACTAGTAGCTAGAATCTGACAAACATTATCATGCAATTCACCTCCAAGTTCATATCGCTCATCTTCTTGAGTTTGAATAATTGTTTTTATTAAACGCTGTTCGTACAATTTTTTATCAGTCACATCAATAGATACTACCGACCTACAATTTCTATTGTCAATGATGATTGGGGTACTATAAACTTCAACATCTATAACCTCTCCATCCTTCTTCTTATGTCGAAATTTACCTCTATTGATAGCATCTTTATTATTCTTTAATTCAAGGAGTAATTTATGAAGTTCTTCTTTGTCTTCTTCTAATCTTAAATCGATGACAGTCATTTTTAAGAACTCATCTTCAGTATATCCATAATGTTCTAATGCCGCAACATTTACTTGCAAAAAACGATACGTTTCAGAATCATATAACCACATAGGTTGTGGACTTAAATGGAATAAATTACTATATCTTTTTTTTGATTCTTCCAATTCTGATATTACTTTCCTACGTTCAATAGCGTAAGTTATACTCTTATAAAGAACTTTTGAATTCAAATCATCTTTTAATAGATAATCAGAAATCCCTTGTGATATGAATTTGATACTCAATTCAATATCAGAAAGTCCTGTTAGAATAATAATAGGTCGTGAGGAAGCTAGATTTGATATTTCAGTAATTAAATTTTGTCCGCTCTTATCAGGTAAGGTCAAATCGAGTAAAATAACATCAAACGTTTGTGTAGTATCTGCTAAAAGAAAAGCTGCTTTTTTAAAATCCTCAGAATGGGTTATTTGAGGCTTTAAAATTTCATCATGAAGTAATTCATCTACAATAGTAAAATCCCCGAAATTATCTTCTATTACTAATATCCTATATGTTTTATTATCTTTTATCATTGACTAATTACTTATTTCCTGTGACTCATTAAAATTAATAGATGGCAATTTGACTACGTAAACCCAAAAGTTAATAATTTTTGCGACCGCATCAATAAATTCATCCATCTCTACACACTTGGTAATAAAACAATTTGCATAATTCTGATATGCCTGATTGATATCTTTTTCATAAGATGAAGTAGTTAGCATGACGACAGGTATATGTTTCAATCTGTTGGTTGATTTAATAAATTTAAGTACTTCATGTCCATTTTTCTTTGGTAAATTAATATCTAAGAAGATCAGGTCTGGTGTTTTGCAATTAATAAATTCACCTGTTTTATTTAATATGTCTATCGCAATGTCGCCATCAATTGCGACATCAATTGAATAAAGTACTTTTGTTTCTTCTAGTGCTTCTTTTGTCAATATTACATCCCCTTCATTATCTTCAACTAATAAAATATGTATTGCCCTCATTTATTTGTTTTTAATGAATGTAAAATGAAATTTACTTCCTACCCCTTCTTCAGATTCTACCCAAATTGAACCACCCATTTTTTCTATAATCTTCTTTGTTATAGCAAGCCCTAATCCTGTACCTTGATATTCTTCTTTAGTATGTAATCGACTAAATATGATAAAAATCTTATCAAAATATTCTTTCGCAATTCCAAGACCATTATCTGCAATGGTAAACTGCCAATGACTATTCAATTCTTTTACTGAAATTTCAATTATCGGGGCCTCTCCTTTTTTAGAATACTTCAAAGCATTGCCAATTAAATTTTGGAACACTTGACGAATAGGAGCCTTGAATGTGTAAATTGTTGGAAGGTTATCCAATACTTTAATTGAAGCACTATGTTCGTCAATTGTACTTCTGAATAAAATTTCTATCTCATTAATTAGATTATTCAAATTTATTTCTTCCTTATTACTCTCATTTCTTCCTACCCTAGAATATTCTAATAAATCAAGAATAATTTGCCTCATTCTTTTTGCACCATCAACAGCAAAATGAATATAGGTCTTGCCTTTATCATCTAATACAATGCTATATTTTTTGTCTAGTTGTGTAAGAAAACCTGTAACCATTCTCAACGGCTCTTGTAAATCATGAGATGCTACATAGGCAAATTGTTCTAGTTCTTTATTAGATTCTTCAAGTTTTTGTGCTTGTTTAAGTAAATTATCATTCAATTGATTTAAAGCAGCTTCTGATTTCTTTTCATCAGTTACATTTCTTTGAATACCTACCCAATTAATACAATTTCCATTATTATCAAAAACAGGACTTATAGAAGCTTCAATCCAAAATGGTTCATGTGTTTTTGTATAATTTACTGTAGAAATTTTACATGGCTTCTTTTGAATAAAAGCTTCTCTAAGTTGTTTTAGCCCTTCTGCATTTGATAAAGGCCCTTGTAAAATACGAGGAGTCTGACCAATTACTTCTTCAATAGAATAGCCAGATAATTTAGCAAAGGCTTCATTTACATAGACTATTTTTGGACCAGGATAAGACATCGGGTTAGCTTCTGTCATTACAACTGATTCATTCATGTTTGTAATAACAGATTCAAGTTGCTTAAGACGCATTTCCTCTTTCTTTTCCTTTGTAATATCGCGTTCAATTGCGACCCAATGTGTATAATTTCCTTTATTATCTTGTACAGGATTAACTGAAATGCTAACCCAATATTCCTCACCTGATTTTTTGTAGTTAATTGTATTTATAATGCATGGTTTAAAATTCTTGATGGCTTCTCTAAGTTTTGCCATTTCATTTACATCTGAATTAGGACCTTGCAAAATATGAGGCGTCTTATTTATTACTTCCATTGCAGTATAACCTGTCATTTTAGTAAAAGCCTCATTTACATATAGAATCTTCAAACCCCGACTATCCATCGAAGCTGCTTCGGTAATAATTATAACATCACTTGTATTGGTAACAACAGTCTCTAGAAGTTGTAGCCTGAGTTCTTCTTTCTTTTTTCTTGAAATATCTCTAATAGCCCCTACCATTCTAGTTGCTCTACCTTTTTCATCTCTCAATACAAATCCCTTGTCAATGATAAATGAGTAAGTACCATCAGCTTTTCGGTATCTATACTCAGCACCCCAATTTGTTTCAGTTCCATTTACTACATCATAAAGACTTTTCTCAACTTCTTCAAGATCATCAGGATGAATATTACCAATTAAGGTTGTAATTTCAGTTTTATTATCTTCAATTTTATGACCAAATGTACTTTCGTAACCACTACCCCAATAAATAATTCCTGAGGGCAAATCCCAATCCCAAATAATTTCTGTTGTTGCCTTAGTCACATATTCATATCGTTGGTTACTTTCAGACAATGCTCTTTCTTTCAAAAAGTTTTCCATAACTATTTGAATTATTTGCCTTGCTCTCTCAATTGTCCTCTCCTCAGAAGCTGTGGGTACTTTGGGTTCTCCAAAATAGGTTGAAAAAACTGCAATAACGTCTTGTGATGAATCAATTAATGGATATGAACAACAAGCCCTTAATCCATGATTTTCTGCTAATTCTTTAAAGCAATCCCATCGAGAGTCTGATTTTATATCATTTACAATAACAGTTTGATTTAAATAGGCTGCGGTTCCTGCGCAACCTACATTCTGTGCTATTTCAGTTCCATCAATTGCATTAAGATATTCGAATGGTAATCCCGACGCAGAAAAACTATACAAATGTTTTCCTTGTTTTATTAGCACTGCACAAAACATTCCATCATGAAGTTGCTCAATTCCCAATAAGTATTTTTTGATAAGTTCGGCAACATCTTTGTCTTTAACGGCATTGTGAACAAGCAATTCCTTTTCAAGTCGCTCCATTTCCTGATAATACCAACGTTGTGTAATATCTCTCACTGCACCAACCATCCTTGTAATTTCGCCTAATTCATTGCGTATTATGTATGCACTTTCTTGAATTGTTCCATATTCTCCATCGCCTTTTTTAATTCTATAAATTTCTCTCCAAAAATGACCCTTTTCTTCATTTACCTTGGCGAAGCTGTCAATTATCTTTACTTTATCTTCTGGATGTGTCCTTCTATGCCAAAACTCATATCCATCTTCAGACATATCTTCCTTCGAGAAACCAAATAGAGTTTGAAAATTTTCACTCCACAAAATTTCTTTTGTCTCCCAATTCAAATCCCATATTGCATCTGCAGTTGCTTTTGTTGCAAGTTCATATCTCTTATTACTTTCTTCTAAAAGTTTTAATGTATGATCCTTATCAGTAACATCAATTACAGTAGATATCATCAAATCCTGTTCAGGAAGTGAGATGTTTTTTGCATTTATTATTCTCGATTCGCCTTGATTTGTGGCAACAGAAATGTTGTCCCAAACCATTCTCTCAGGAATACCACTTTTTATATCTTCAGAAATTCTGTTACTGATCTCTTGTCTATATGTTTCATTTGGATAAACTTTTCTAAAAAATTCTTTAACGTTTGTAAAATCTTTTTCTTCCCAACCATAAGTTTGGAAAAAATTCTTATTGGCTATTGTCAATTCTCCATCGGAAATCCGGTTTACAGATATTCCAATTGGCAAATTATGTAGCACTTTTTCAATAAATTCATTTCTTTCTTTTAGAGTACTTACCGTTTTCATTAGTAAGGCTTCCCTTTCAATATTTTTATTTATATTTTGTATAAGTCCATTAATTCTGACAACTTTCCCTTCTTCATTTTTTATGGGTACTGCAGTAGATAGAAGCCAAACTATATTTCCGTCGGGCTTTATTATTCTATATTTTGCCCTGTATTTAATACCTTGCTCTATAGCAAGTCTATGATCAATTTTTCTTCTTTCCCTATCATCAGGATGAATAGCTAATGTTACTTTCTGTAAGCTAAGAGGATTTGAATTTTTATCAAAACCATATAAATTTAGTGCCTCATCTGAAAATATCATTTTGTCAATACTCGGCTTATATTCCCAACTTCCAATTTCCCAATCTACCCCTGTAGATTCATTTCCTTCGTTAATGTGCAAAAATTCAGAATGTTCTAATTCATAAATTTTTTCTGAGAGCAATTTCTTATCAGTAACATCGGTTACTGTTAAAAGAAGTGTTTCTACAACATTCGCTTCATTAAAAAGAGGTGTAATTTCAGTGTCCCAATATTTAATTGCAATTTGACCAGTAATATTTGAATAAATATCATAGCGCTTAGACAAGCGCTTAATTGACTGTCTAGAATTAATAACCTTCAGGAAATCATCACTTCGTAATGCATCATCAATACTTTTGTCTTCATTAGTTGGATCAGGAAATACTTCAAATGCTCCTTTGCCAATAATTTCAATTGCTTTTATTCCAAGTAAAGAACAATATGTATTACTAGCTTCTAATATTGTAAATCGAGGGGAATCTGTTAAAAGCAATATGCAGGAAGTGGGGCTTTCCCGAAATGCCTTTAATAACTTTTGAGTATTAAGCATATTTATTTATTAAATCCAAAATTGCAACCATTATTAGAGTAAATCTGTGAAAACTACTCTTTTGAAAGTAAATGTACTGTTTATCATTTATAAACTAATAAGTGGTAGTGAAATAGTCAATAAAAGTTTTTTTTGATAATGGATATAAACAAATTTGTATAATATATTTTTATTAATAGTTACCTAAATTTTTAGGGCTTTTTGTAAGATGTAATTCAATGATGAAAAAAAGTGACTATTATTTCTTTTTTAAATTTCATTAATAAAGAAATAATAGTCAATTATTTACATTCAAAAAATATGTAGAAAGAAAGCGTGTTAGATAATTGCAGAGTTGCTTATTCTATACCACAAATAGTATTTGAATCGTTGGGTATTAGTATTTTTATAATACTAAATTATTGCTATTCTAGCGTTATATTACCCTGAAAAACAAATATTGCAGGTCCACATAGCCAAATGTCATCAAAGTTCCCTGCTTCGTTTTTATTAAATTCTACTGCAAGTTCTCCTCCTAAAGTAGTTACTTCAATTCTATTAAAACCTACACCCTCGCGTGAAAAAATGATAGCACTTGCAGTAACTCCTGTACCACAACTTAAGGTTTCATCTTCTACCCCCCTTTCATATGTGCGTACGATTATTTTACCATCTTCATTATTCTCAACAAAATTAACATTTACACCATCAGGCAAAAATTGATGGCTATATCTTAATTCGCGGCCTTTTGTAACAACATCTTCTGCCATTACATCTGCAACAGGTTTTACATAGTGTGGGCTTCCTGTATTAAGAATATAACCACTAGCATATTCCTTAATTTCTATTACATCTTTCATTTTTAAATTAACCCACCCATCAGCAAATAAAGCATCGTGTTCTCCATCAATTGCAAGAAAAAGATATTGTTCCTTTTTTATACCGCAATCATAAGCAAATTGAGTGAGACACCTACCACCATTACCGCACATCGTGCCTTCTTTACCATCTGCATTATAATATTTCATCTCAAAATCATAGCCTTTCTTTGTGTTTAAAAGCATTAGTCCATCTGCACCAACTCCGAAACGTCTATCGCAGATTTGCTTTATGGTTTCTGTATTAAGTTCTACCAATCCATTTCTGTTGTCAATAATAACAAAATCATTGCCTGTGCCTTGATATTTTGAAAATTCAATGTTCATATAATAGATTAAAAATTACCAATAGATTAAAAAATAAAAGAAACTTGAAAAATTAAAGATTCTCAATAATTGGTAATGCCTTTTTAATCAAATTTTCAACGGCTAATCCTCCATCTTTACTGAATTCCTTAGAGACCCTATTAGCAACAATTGCATTTACACTTAGACATTGATGTCCTAAGATTCTGCTAAGTCCATAAATTGCGCTTGTTTCCATTTCGAAATTGCTAATGAATCGATTACCAAATCTAAAACTAGATAATTTATCAATTAATTGAGGATTAGATAAAGGCATTCTTAAAACCCTTCCTTGTGGTCCGTAAAAACCAGGACAAGTAACTGTAATCCCTTGATGGAATCCTTCTACAAAGTGTTTCAATAATCCTGGACTTGCACTAGCAATGTAAGGAATTATTGCACCACCATTTAATTGAGTATGATTTATAAAATGTTGATTTAATTCAATTTCTTCTACATTGTTTTCTAATTTATAATAATGCAAAAGATTGTCTAGTCCTAAACCGTGAGTGCCTGCCACAAGACTATCCACAGGAATATTCTCCTGTAGAGAACCTGATGTTCCTAGCCTAATGAAAGTTAATTGGATAAGATTTTGTTTAATAGTACGATCCTCCAAATTGATGTTTGCCAATGCATCTAATTCATTAATTGCAATATCGATATTGTCGGGGCCAATACCTGTAGAAATAACAGTTATGCGTTTCTTTCCTACATATCCTGTATGAGCAATAAACTCACGGTGCTGTTGTTGCACTTCTATTTTATCAAAATATTTACTTATTTCTTTTACCCGATCTGGATCTCCAACAGTGATAATTGTGTTTGCCATTTCTTCGGGAAGGAGGTTTATATGATAAATTGCTCCTCTTTTGTTAATAATCAGCTCGCTTTCTTGTATTTTTCTCATAATATTTTTTGAAAAACAAATTTAATGTATTGTTTTTCATTCTTAACCATTATTTTTGCAACCTCTTAAAAAAAGGTTCTGTGGCCGAGTGGCTAGGCTGAGCTCTGCAAAAGCTCCTACAGCGGTTCGAATCCGCTCGGAACCTCAAAAAAGGACTCTTTATAGAGTCCTTTTTTATTATTAAAAATGTTGAATTATGTTAGAGAGAATTGAAAGCAATAATCCATGGACAATAATTGATAAAGAAACAATTTATGAGAATTCATGGATCGAACTGATTCATCACAATGTATTAAATCCATCGGGAGGAAAAGGGATTTATGGAAAGGTGCATTTTAAAAATAAGGCAATAGGTGTAATTGCTGTTGATAAAGAATTAAATACCTATTTGGTAGGTCAATATAGATTTCCTATTGAACAATATAGTTGGGAATTACCCGAAGGCGGATGTCCTTTAGAAACAGATTCATTAGAAACAGCTAAAAGAGAACTCCTTGAAGAGACAGGTTTAGTAGCTTCAAAGTGGTTGAGAATTGGAGATGGATTTTTGTCGAATTCTGTTAGTGATGAATATGCGGAATATTATCTAGCTACAGAATTGGAACAACACAATGCTGAACCGGAAGAAACTGAACAGTTAATCGTGAAGAAGTTACCATTGCTTGAAGTATTTTCAATGGTAAAAGATGGGAGAATTACTGATGCACTTTCACAAATCCCGCTTTTAAAACTTGAATTAATGTTATTAAAAGGAGAATTGACTTTGTAAAAATTTTTTACTTCGGTGAACTGAATTTTATTTTGATAACAAAACACTAGCTCTTGGTAATTATACTATTAATCTGGGTTTAAAATATAAAGGCCTACTTTGCATTTTGCAAAGTAGGCCTTTTCATTGTATTCCAATTTATCGCTAACTGATATCTATTTCAAGTAGCCTAAAATTTTCAACATACTCTGTGCTGATTGTTCTTTAGCGTACACCCAATCTTCTAGTTTGCCATTTTTATCATATTCAATGATAATATGCTTCGGCGAAGGTATCAAACAGTGTTTAATTCCTCCGTAACCACTAATTTGATCCTGATAAGCCCCTGTATGAAAGAAACCTACATACAACGGTTCCTTATTGCTTTCTTCCTCACCTTTGTAATTATTAGTAAGCTTTGGCAGGAATACTTCATTGATATGTTCCTCACTATCATAATAATCGTGACTATCGCAGGTTATACCACCTAAAACCACCCGATGATATTCATTATCCCATTTATTTACGGGTAGCATCAGGAACTTCTCTCCTATTCCCCACGTATCAGGAAGTGTAGTAATAAAAGAAGAATCAATCATATACCAACATTCCCGATCGTTTTGAACTTTCTGACCAATCACACTATAGATATGCGCCATACTTTCTCCAACGGTAAAACTGCCGAACTCAGTAAAGATATGAGGCATCGCCACTTTTGCCTTTTTACAAGCACGTTTGATATTGCCTACAATCTCATTAATCATAAATTGGTAATCATAATCGAAACCTAAAGAATGCTTGATTGGAAAGCCTCCACCAATATTGATTGAATCCAATTCAGGACAAATCTTCTTCAATTGACAATACAGATTGATGACTTTATTTAATTCACTCCAATAGTAAATATCATCCTTGATACCCTTATTCAGGAATATATGAAGCATTTTCAATTGGAATTTATCTTCAAATCCTTCAATCTCATCTACATAAAACTCCAAAATATCTTTTGCACGAATACCTAATCGGGAAGTGTAGAATGGAAAAGAAGGTTCTTCCTCAGCCGCAACACGAATACCTAATTTGAAAGGGGCTTTCACCGTTTTTCGATAGGCATCTAATTCTTCTTTATTATCCAAAACCGGGATTACATTTTTGAATCCAGAATTGATTAATCGAGCAATTCGATTGGTGTAAGCTTTTTGTTTATAGCCATTGCAGATGATGAAAGTCTCTTTATTAATTTTCTTCTTTAAATAAAGTTGATTAATAATTTCGATATCATAAGCATAAGAAGTTTCTAAATGTATTTGATGTTTCAACGTTTCTTCGACAATAAAAGAAAAGTGAGAACTTTTGGTACAATAACAGTAGTTGTAAGATCCTTCGTATTTATGCTTTTTAAAGGCTTTGTCGAACATTGCCTTTGCCTTATTAATCTGCATCCCAATTTTTGGGAGATAAGTGATTTTCAGCGGCGTACCATACTTGTCGATGAGTGCTTTAACGTCAACATTGTTAAACATTAAATAACCATCTTCATTCAATTTATAACCTTCCTGTGGAAAGTGGAAGGTTTGATTCACCAATGAGGTGTAAGAATTGTTCATCTAAGAACCTAGTTTAATACGTGATATAAATTGATAACAAAACTTTATTTTACCACAAGGAAAACAACGATTTTAACTAAGAAACACAAAGAATTATTATGACAATAAGTCCATTTAAATAAACTTTTAAAAACTGTGTGTTCCTAGTTTTACCCTTGTTCACTTAGTGGTAAACTTACTAAATTGAGCGCAAAAGTAATAGTTTGAAACAAATTAGGACATAAAAAAAGCTGAAGTACAATTGCTCCAGCTTTTTTATATTTTTTAGAACCTAAACTTATTTAACAGAATCAACCAAAGCCTTGAAACTTTCAGGGTTGTTCATTGCTAAATCAGCTAAAACCTTACGATTTAATTCTATTCCTTTTTCATTAAGTTTGTGTATAAACTGACTGTAAGTTAAACCTTCAGCACGAACACCCGCATTAATACGAGCAATCCACAACTGACGATATTCTCTTTTCTTCAATTTACGACCTACATAGCTATAGGTAAGACCTTTTTCAACAATATTTTTGGCAACGGTATAAACGTTTTTACGTTTACCATAAAATCCTTTTGCCTGGTCAAGAATTCTTTTTCTTCTAGCCCTTGATGCTACAGCATTTACTGAACGTGGCATAATTTATTAATTTTTTTGTGGCATTTAGACTTTTTAAATTTAATCTGCTCACTGATGTTTCAAATGTTTTTTCTCTCCTTTTAATCTAGAATTTAAAATTCTATTTCAAAGCTAATAAACGCATAACAAAATCCTTGTTAGCAGGGCCTAATTGTCCCTTTAACCGAAGTGCACGTTTGCGTTTTGTAGATTTCTTTGTTAAGATGTGGCGTTTGAAAGCCTTTTGAAATGTGATTTCGCCTGTGCCGGTTACTCTGAACCTTTTCTTAGCACTTGAGTTTGTTTTAACTTTTGGCATAAAAATAATCTTATTATAAAGATTACACCCTGCAGGCGTCTCGAACAGACGAGCACTTATTGAGCCTTTTGGGAAATGGCGGCGAAAGTAAGGGAATTTCAGACACAGAATATGTTTGAAGGAATATTTTTCTTTTAAGAAGTTTTTTGTTTAAATAAGTAGGCTAGATTTCTTTGTGTTCCATCTTCATTTCTGGCATAAACTCTTTCATTATTTTTCCCATGAATTTTGGTAGTTCTGTAGACATTAACCTTTGCATCATTATTCCATTCAATATCGTCTTTTTCTTATTCATTTCTTTCACTTCAGGATTACTGTAGTAAATAATCATTTGATCCAAATCATTTTCCGTAAATCTTTTGTCATAGAAGACTTCAAGTTTTGCAATAGATTTATTCAAATAGATATTCATGATACTATCTTGTCTTGCATTTAGTTTTGGATTATTTTGATTAGCAGTCATTACTGAATCAAAACCTTTTATCATTTCTTTTCTTTTAATTGAATCTTTTTCATTTGAAAAGAGTTGACCTGACATTTCCTTAGCCATAGTTTTCATCATTGAACTTTTTGTGTCAAAATATTTCATAAAGTCCTTTGGCATTACTAGTGTGATAACACTATCAATTTTTTGTTTCTTTCCTACTGAAAATTTGTGTATTTCCTTTAAAGAATCCCCCTTAATCAAGCTCATGAAATCTGAAGAATTCATATAATCAAGACCTTCCTTTAATTGCTTCTTTCCTGCTTCAGATTGAAAGAAGCTCAATTGTTTATCAATCTGTGTTTCAGTGAAAAGCGAATCATAAAGGGGAACTGACTCTTTTTTCATTTGAATAAACATATCAGACATAAATTCTTTCAAAACCAACTTTACCTTTTGTTTCTTTTTATATATCACTGAATCTTTAAGAACTTCGGGTTCTTGAAATGTCAGTGTACTTTTATTATTTGATTTAGATGAAGCATGCTCCTCCTGATTTTTTACTGATTTAGTTGATATTTCATCAAGCATTTTGTCAAAAATGGACATTGCTTTATCAATAGACTTCTCACTCATACTGAGTGTTATCAATTGTGCAATCTTATCTTTTTTGGATTGTGCTTTGGTTGGAACTATCAAAACAATTGATAGAAATGTAACGAGGATAAATAGCTTTTTCATTTAGAATTTTTAAGTGAAGCGTTTGATGATAAGCAAATATACAGGGTAGGATGTGATACTATTACAATTCACAAGTACTTCAAACACGGCTTTTACTTGATTTGTTTGACTTCAACTTAATTTATTATGTCATCAGTCAAAAAATCTGTATAAAACTTGTCTTTTTTGTATTTCTGAATTTCATAACGTGTCTATTGAGTAATCTGGGTTAAAAGTATTTATAAATCCTATAAAGATTCAGCACACTAAAAATTTAAAACTTTACTAAACCCAATTTCAAAATTCTCAATTTCCTATTTACACTGTTCTAACATCTTTTCGGCTTCTACTTTACCCCAATTTGGATGGAATGGAGAGGCAGGTTTATAGGTCTTAAATAATTCGACCGACTTTTCGAATAACGGTTTTGCTAAGGCCTTTCCACCACCAAATGCTTCGGGTGTTTTAAAGGTAGTCATTCCTTGTAAAAAATAAATACGTGGATTTGTTGCATCCATTTTCTTAGCACTTTCGAGTGCATTTGCTGCCAAAGGACCGTAAATGCTATAACGACTCATCGGGTCGACCATTAATTGTAAAATTGCAACTTGTTGAACTAAGCAATATAAATCGGCATTGTTTTCTATCGTTTGTGCCTTACTAATTAGGTCTTTACATTTATCTGCTACCTTATCATTATCCGCATTTTTATCCAAAAAAGCACTTCTATATAATGTAAAAGCAGCATAATAATAAGGTAACCACTGATTTTTTTCGGCATCTGCTACTCTCTCGAAGAAAGCAGAAACATCACTTAAATCGGAAGGTGATTTGGCTTCTTTTAATTGATTTAATCCTTTTCCCATTGCATCTTCAAACCTGGTTTGCGCATTCATTAGGGTAGATAAAAAAAGACAGATTACGAGCAATACTTTATTCATAAGTTTGTTTTTGAACATTTTACACCTTTTTCGTGAGTAAAATAAAAGTTGTTATAATTTAATTTTTTTCAAATTTATTATAATCCATCATTTGTTGAATAAACAACTATAAATATTTATTTTAATGATATTTAAATTGTGCATCAGATAATTAAAAAGCAGCGTTTATTGGCTGAGGCTTGAATTAGGTACAAAAAAAAGGGTCTTCCTGTAGAAACAGGACGACCTCTAACGATTGCTTGCCATATGAAAAATCTTAAAAATCTAATTTAGCTTTTTAAAGTGGCTTAACTTAAAATTACAATTGACTTATTTCTTTCCCTCTTACCCTTTCTTTGCAATTGTTACACAAATATAGAGGGGTTTTTCAAGTGCTACAACACTTATTGTTGTCGTTTTTATGATGTCAAACGAATAAAATATCCATAAAATGTATACTATTATTGGGTTTTATCAAATTTTAAACATGACAACCAAGCTAAAAATAAGATTAAATAAAAATGAAATTATTTTAAAAAAGGGCAATTTATGCAGCTTTTTTGATCATTAGTGCTCCTATTTCTTGAATTTTACCCATATGAAAATCTACAATTACAGAATAGTCTTCATAGGCTTTAAAAGTAAATAATACATGATATTTACCTGGTTTCATTTTTTCTATTTCAGCAATACCATCTATATCAGACAATTTAGACTTTGAGAGTTCAACAATTGTTACTAATACCCCTTCAAGAATTTCTTTTGTAATAGCATCTAAACAGGTTGCATTTAATCCTGTATGATGTGCACCAATTGTTTGCAATAATCTAGATTGACGATATTCTGCTACCATTTCTGGTTTGGAGTCTTCGTATTCAGGGATTATCAAATCGTCGATTAAATAGAGGAAACTATTACATTTTTCAATATCTGAAGCAACTTGTTGAGTGGCTACTATTTTAGTAATAATGGCCTGAGTTGGTGTTCCGATTGATAAGCTTGCTGCTTCAATAGCATTTGTAATTGCTGTTATATCAGCGGCAACTACTTTTACAGCTGTTAGGCTAGCGATGTTTGCAGACAAATCTGAAGTAATTGCTGTCAACACATTGAGTACTTCAGTTTGGCTTAAGTGGGAAAATTCGCTAACCGTAATATCAAATCTAGCCATTAAAGTTTCATTTTGAGATTTAACGGCCCACACTCTTGCTTTTCTAGCAGATTTTACGACAAGTTTAATTGCCTTTATAATTAATAAATTTTTGCTAGTAGTTAATCCACTAATATTTAATCCTTGGCTTGCGATATCTTCATCAAGCTTATTGACAGCTGTAGAAAACCCTGTTATTTCTTCGATTAATTGTAAAAATCCTGTGAAAGAAGTTGCAAATTTTAGAAAAAATATGCCCATTGTAACATACATACTTACACTACTTTTTTGAGTCTTATTCATTTTATTATTTTTATTTTTTTTTTGAAATTATTTTTTTAACCAAGATAACGCAATTGGACACTATTACAATTCACAATTACTTCAAAATCAAGCTTTTACTTGCTTTGGTTGACTTGAACGTAATTTATTATGTCATCAGTCAAAAAAATTGTATAAAAACTTGTCTTTTTTGTATTTCTGAATTTCATAACGTTTCTTTTGCGTAATCTGGGTTTAATTGACACTATACTATTGATTACAATTTTAAGTATAGCACTATTTGTGTTTATTATACCACTGATAATGATTGGAGTCGGTAAAATGATAGAGAAAATATTGAACTACACATCGATTATATAAAACATCATCTGTAAAATATATAACCTCAGCTAGAAAATATTCATCTTGAAATGGAAAATATATAACAAAAGCAAGTAGATATAAAACATCATCTGTAAAATATATAACCACAGAAGGGAAATATAAAACATCAGATGTAAAATATACTTCATTAGCTGGAATATATACAACATCAATTTCTACCTATTTAACTTGATTTTGTCAATTTAAAATCATGGGGGGCAATGTATAGTGGAAGCAAAGAGTAATTGAAGGAGGATAAATTTATGAATGTAAGCAAAGAGGCTTTGTGCGGTAATAAATTTGTAATTATTCATAAAGCCTCTATTTATTTACAAGTAATAAATGAAATTTGAGTCATTTTTTTCCTCAGTAAAATATTAATGCAATAGTAGTTCAATTAAAATTAGAAAGGGTAAAAACTTTTTTGAGGATGAAAGAAATACCAAACTGCCTTATTGGGAATGTTATATACCAAATTGCCTTATTGGGCATTAACCAAATGTAGTATACCACCCCGCCCTACCGGGCACCCCTCAAGAGGAGAATTGGACGCAGACTGTACTGAAAATTCTTTATTATTTTGATTTTACAATGGTTAATTGAGTTCGAAAATATGTTATCACTATAGAGTTGAATTAATTTAATTCTCTTGTCTGTGAAATACGCTTATTCATGGAGAGAATGCTAAACATAATTAAGGACTAGTGATTACTTTAATATGAGTAATTATTTTATTCTTATTCATTTTATTGACTTTGCTTTGGGTATCATCACTGTAAAGTTTTTAACAATTGGGAATTAGTCCACATTTTATGTAGTATTACATCTAAAAGTCTATCCCTTAAACTAAGGGGGCGGAACTATAAATAAGTTAGAACATTATATTTGCTTTAGCGATAGCTAGACATTTATTTGAACTATCAAATAATAATCATAAAACAAACAAATGCACCCTTTTTTATACCGTCATAGAATATTTTTTTTAATTTCAATTTGTCTATTTTGTTTCTATGGCAGTCGTTCATTTGCACAAAAAATCTACACAATTGCGGGTAATGGAACTGCTTCATATAGTGGAGACGGTAAACTTGCAATAGCTGCAACCCTTAATTCACCTCGTTCAATTGCTATGGATTGGATGGGTAATATTTATATTGCAGATGAGAATAATAATGTTGTAAGAAAAGTTACTACTCAAGGTGTTATTTATACAATAGCTGGGAACGGTACAGTTTATTCGAGTGGAGATGGAGGTTTTGCAACTGATGCGGGAATATTTCACCCTTCAAGTGTAGCCTGTGATGGATTGGGTAATGTTTATATTGCAGACACTTATTATCACCGAGTACGAAAAATTGATACCGATGGCTACATTACAACTATTGCTGGAACTGGATTTCCTGGATACAATGGAGATGGAGGACAAGCTAGAGATGCGACGCTTTATAGTCCAATTGGACTTTCGGTAGATAATAACAACAACATTTATATTGCTGATAATGGTAATAATAGAATTAGAAAAGTTGGTACAGATGGGATCATCAGTACGGTTGCAGGAAATGGAGAAGCTAGTTTTTCGGGCGATGGAGGGTTAGCTACATCGGCATCTATGAATCAACCCGTTTTTGTTTGCACTGATAAAAACAATACACTTTATTTCATTGACTATGCCAATAATAGAATTAGAAAAGTGGACCAAAGTGGGACTATCACAACAATTGCGGGAACTGGTTCAGCAGGGTTTAGCGGTGATGGGGGGCTTGCAATTAATGCTACTATTAATAGTCCTTGGGGACTTGCTGTTGATGCAAATAATAATGTTTTTATTGCAGACAGACTAAATAATAGGATTAGAAAAATTGATGGCAATGGCATTATTCAAACTGTTGTAGGAACTGGTATTAATAATTATAATGGAGATTCGATAAATCCTTTAACTGCTAATATATATGCTCCTTCATCAATTATTTTTGATGGAAAAGGGGATTTATATATTGCTGACCAAGGTAATTATCGGGTTAGAGAGGTTATTTATACGCCTACTATTACATCCTTCTCCCCTACTACTTCTACGACAGATAGTACACTGACTATTAAGGGTAGTGCATTTACAGGAACGACTTCTATTACGATTGGAGGAACAGATGTTAAATCGTTTAGTGTTGTAAACGATACTACTATTTTAGCTGTAGTTGGAGATGGAACGAGTGGTTATGTAAAAGTTACGAATGCGTTAGGAAATGATAGTTTGGCGGGCTTTAGCTATCAAACGCATGCTTTTATGGGAGATTCTTTAGCATTGGTGGATTTGTATAATAGTACTACGAGTATAAATTGGTCAAAGAAGACGAATTGGTTGACTACAGCACCCGTAAGTACTTGGTCTGGAATTACAGTTACGGATGGTAGGGTTACTAGCGTAATAATGACGATGAATAATTTGTATGGACAAATTCCTACATCCTTAGGTAATTTAACAGCTTTAAAAACCCTTGATTTTGGTGGTGACAAACTCTATGGAACGATTCCTTCATCGTTGAGTAACTTGAAAAATTTGGAACACTTATATATTACAGCTAATCAAATTACGGGGAATATTCCATCTGAGTTAGGGGAATTGACGAACTTACAAGACCTTTTATTATATAATAATCAATTGACTGGAACAATTCCTTCTACATTTGGAAATCTAACGAGTCTTCAAAATTTATTTCTATATAATAATCAATTGACAGGAAACATTCCTTCCTCATTAGGCAATCTAATTAACTTAAAATGGCTGACATTGGATGGTAATCAATTGACGGGAAGCATTCCATCGACTATCGGCAATATTACTGGACTTCAATACTTTGCTGTAAATGGGAATCTTTTATCGGGAACAGTACCTACATCAATCAGTGGCTTAAAGAATTTAAAATATTTATACTTGAATGGGGATAGCCTCACGTTTGCAGGGATGGAAGGAGTAGCTCAAATGACGGTGTCAAATAATAAATCCTATTCTCCTCAAGCAAGGGTAAGATTGTCACAGAAAGGCAATAAGCTATTATTCTCAGTGGGTGGAACTCCTACAAATAATACTTTTAAATGGTATAAAGGCAGCACAACAAACTTGGTAGCTACTATTAATGGAGATTCCACATTTACGCCAACGACATCGGGTATTTATTTTGCAATGGCAACAAATGCTGTTGCTAGTGCTTTAACATTATTTAGTGATACGATTTCGGTAAATGTCTTACCAATTATAACTTCTTTTGCCCCGATTATTTCAAGTACGGATAGTACTGTAACAATTAAGGGAACAGGATTTACGGGTATCACATCTGTAAGTTTTGGTGGCGTACCTGCGAAGATATCCTATACAATCGGAGACACTATTATAAAAGCGACTGTTGGAAATGGTTCAAGTGGTTATATAAAAATAACTTCATCAAATGGTAACGATAGCATTGGAGGATTTATATTTTGCATGCCAACTTCATCTATCACAAATGCAAATATTTGTTTTGGTGATTCCTATTTATTTAATGGCACCAATTATTCAAGAACAGGTAGTTATGTTGCAAATTTTACAAATGCGATTGGTTGTGATAGTACAGCGACTCTCAACTTGACTATCAATCAACCTACTACGGCGACAATTAATAAGACGGCCTGTGGTTTGTTTACTTGGCATGGCACAACTTACACGACAAGTGGAACTTATACATTCGATAGCTTGAATGCGAAGGGATGTGATAGTTTGACTACTTTGAATTTGATTATTAATCAACCTACTACCGCAACAATTAATAAGACGGCATGTAGTTCATTTACTTGGCATGGCATAACTTATACCACAAGTGGTTCATATACATTCGACAGTTTGAATGCGAAGGGATGTGATAGTTTGACTACTTTGAATTTGATGATTAATCAACCTACTACTGCCACTATCAACAAGACGGCTTGTAGTTCATTTACATGGCATGGCACAACTTACACGACAAGTGGTTCATACACATTCGACAGTTTGAATGCGAAGGGATGTGATAGTTTGACGACACTGAATTTGATTATTAATCAACCTACTACTGCGACAATTAATAAGACTGCTTGTAGTTCGTTTACTTGGCATGGAACTACTTATACCACAAGTGGTACTTACACATTTGATAGCCTAAATGCGAAGGGATGTGATAGTTTGACTACTTTGAAATTGACAATTAATCAACCTACTACCGCGACAATTAATAAGACAGCTTGTAGTTCGTTTACTTGGCATGGCACGACTTACACGACTAGTGGAATTTATACATTTGATAGCTTGAATGCGAAGGGTTGTGATAGTTTGACTACTTTGAATTTGATTATTAATCAACCTACTACCGCGACAATTAATAAGACAGCTTGTAGTTCGTTTACTTGGCATGGCACAACTTACACGACAAGTGGTTCATATACATTTGATAGCTTGAATTCGAAGGGGTGCGATAGTTTGACTACACTGAATTTGATTATCAATCAACCTACTACTGCCACTATCAACAAGACGGCATGTAGTTCGTTTACTTGGCATGGAACGACATACACATCAAGTGGTACTTACACATTCGACAGTTTGAATGCAAAGGGTTGTGATAGTTTGACAACGTTGAAATTGATAATTAATCAACCTACTACTGCGACAATTAATAAGACGGCTTGTAGTTCATTTACATGGCATAGCACAACTTACACGACAAGTGGTATTTATACATTTGATAGCCTAAATGCGAAGGGTTGTGATAGTTTGACAACTTTGAACTTGACAATTAATCAACCTACAACTGCAACTGTAAATAGGATAGCTTGTGGTTCATTTACTTGGCATGGAACAACTTACACATCAAGTGGTACTTACACATTCGATAGCTTGAATGCGAAGGGATGTGATAGTTTGACTACTTTGAACTTGACAATTAATCAACCTACTATCGCAACAATTAATAAGACAGCTTGTAGTTCATTTACATGGCATGGCACAACTTACACGACAAGTGGTTCATACACATTCGACAGTTTGAATGCGAAGGGATGTGATAGTTTGACGACACTGAATTTGATTATCAATCAACCTACTACTGCCACTATCAACAAGACGGCTTGTAGTTCATTTACTTGGCATGGAACGACTTACACGACTAGTGGTATTTATACATTTGATAGCTTGAATGCGAAGGGATGTGATAGTTTGACTACTTTGAACTTGACTATTAATCAACCTACTATCGCAACAATTAATAAGACAGCTTGTAGTTCGTTTACTTGGCATGGAACGACTTACACGACTAGTGGTATTTATACATTTGATAGCTTGAATGCAAAGGGTTGTGATAGTTTGACTACTTTGAAATTGACAATTAATCAACCTAC
>CANCPA010000043.1 GCA_947379895.1 Chitinophagaceae bacterium
CATATACACGGGCAATTCCATCACCCACTTGCAATACGGTACCAACTTCTTCTAAGTTGGCGGTAGCATTAAAGTTGCTTAATTGTTGCCTTAAAATCGCTGAAATTTCATCCGGCTTAATTTCTACCATATTATTTGTTTTATAAAAACCTTAAACTATTAATTGTTTATTAATTTTTTACTTAAGTGTAGGAACGTAATAGTTCTTAGAGAATTGTTTTTTCACATCATTCAAATCTCTCAGAATACTAGAATCAACTAGTTTATTGTCAAATTCCAATACAAATCCCCCAATAATATTACTGTCAACCTTTGTTACTAATTCCACACTTCCATTTGGAGTTGCAGCACTAGCCTTCGCTTGAATACTTTGTTTTAATTCCTCGCTAATTTCAATAGCAGTAGTCAAAGTAACAGTATGAATACCCTTCAATTCATTATAAAGAGACAAAAATGAAACGGTAATCTCTTGCAAGTCTTTTTCACGACCCTTAGTCAATAACAATTTCGTGAATTTAGTTGTCAATTCACAAACGTTTGCTTGAGTAACTGCATTTATGATTGCTTCTTTCTTGTCAGCCTTAATGATTGGACTCGACAATAAATTTCTAAATTCAGGACTTGCCTTACAAACAGCCTGTAAATATTTCACATCTTGATAAACCACTTCCAATTGATTAGTTTCTACCGAAATATCAATCAGACTCTTCGCATATCTATGTGCTAAACGTGTACTCGACATAAGTCTATTTAGTTATGAGTGATAAATTAGGAGTTATGAGTGTCTGTTAAAAGTATTAATTTTTAACTCATCAGTCATAACTCATATTTAATCACTTAATTAAGTTTTACTGTTTCTGCTAATTGTTGAATGAACGCTTCTTGCTCAGATTTGTTGGCCAATTCTCTTCTTAAAATCTTCTCACTCACTTCAATAACTAAGGCGCCCACTTGATTTTTAACATCAATCAAAGCTGCATTCTTTTGTTGTTGAATTGCTTGTTGTGCTTCCGCAATAATACGGTCGTATTCAGCTCTTGCCTTATCTTTTGCCTCAGCAATCATCTTATCAGAAGCTACTTTTGCATCTTTAATCATCACACCTCTTTCTTCACGAGCTTGATTCATCAAAGCCTCATTCTCGTTTTTCAAAGATGCCATCTCTAACTTCACCTTTTCCGCAGATGAAATTGCATCAGCAATACCTGTTTCTCTTTCTTTCAAAGCTGTTAGGATAGGAACCCATGCATACTTTTTTAGAATAAAGAAAACAATTCCGAAAGCGATCAATGTCCAGACTAATAAGCCTAAACCCGGTTGTAATAATTCCATTATTTATTCAATTTGACTGTTTGAGAAATAAAACTTTAGCCAATACCTTTTTGCTAAAGAAATTAATAAAGTACCCATCGCCCTGTGCTTTGGGTACTTTAAAAAATGTAATCCAGTGTAACGCGTATTATTTTAATACGGCAAGGATACCTGCAATAACTGCGAAAAGGGCAACACCCTCAACGAAAGCTGCTGTAAGAATCATGTTAGCACGAATGTCATTAGAGGCTTCAGGTTGACGAGCAATGCTCTCAACAGCACCTTTACCAATTTGGCCAATACCAACACCAGCACCGATAGCTGCTAAACCTGCACCAATTGCACCACCTAAGTGAGCTAAACCATCAACTTCTAACAAAATGTTCAATAGAGACATAACTGTTTGTGTTTTATAAATAAAAAATAAAAAACGCTGTAAAAACTAAAAACGATTAGTGATGTGCTTCATCATGTGCACCCTCAATTGCCTGACCGATAAATACTGCGGTCAAATTAGTGAAGATAAACGCCTGAATGAATGCCACTAATATTTCGATAAAATAAATGAATACAGTAAAAGCGATAGATACAGGAGAGAAACCCCATCCTGCCACATTGCTCATCGCACCAAATATGAATATTAATAAAATGAAACAAGTAATTACGATGTGTCCTGCTACCATGTTAGCAAAAAGACGAATCATTAATGCTGCGGGCTTAATAAATACACCTAACAACTCCACCGGAATCAAGATGAACTTAACCAAGAATGGTACACCGGGAGGCCAGAAAATGTGCAACCAAAAATGTCCGTTTGTGCTAAACAGAATCACTAGTAAAGAAATCACTGCTAGTACCAGGGTGAAGGCAATATTTCCTGTAACATTTGCAGTACCAGGAATTAATCCAATAATGTTATTGATTAAGATAAAGAAGAAAACCGTCAATAAATACGGCATGTATCTTTCGTACTTATGACCAAGATTGCTCTTGCCTACTTCATCACGAATGAAAGTAATAATTGGTTCCAAAGCATTTTGAAATCCTGTAGGAGCAACTTTAACGCCACCATTTTGATATTTTTTAGCCGCACCAATTACTAGGTAAACCAATAGTGCTAGAGCCAAAATCATTTGAACTACATTTCTTGTCAATGAAAAGTCAAATACTTGTTCTGATTTATCTTCTGCCTCAATTACACCCTTCTCGCTCAATGTATAGCCATTATAAATAGCCTTTCCATGCTCGAATTTCGAGGACATAAATACAGAGACACCCTTTTGTTGAGAATATAAAATTACAGGAAGTGGAATAGCAATTACTTGTCCATTAATTTCCGCAATATGGAATTCATGGTTGTCCATGATGTGTTCCATAATCAAATCACTAGGTTTAAGTGTCGGTTCTTCTTCTTTTTTAGCTTCAATATTAGTATCTGCCGCTTTTTCTTGTGCAATTAGCGACGTAGAAAATAGAACCACAAAAAGGCTAAAAGCCAATACCAATAAAGATTTCAAGTGTTTTTTGAACATCATCTTCCTCAAAAATTTCGGCGAAGATAAGGGTGATAACAATAAAAAGTGTATCTAGAAAAAGTGAAAGTTGAAATTTTTAAAATTAATAGGTAAATAATTAGGCAAGAATTTGATTTTTTAATGCTACTCTAGAGGATTTAACACAGGTAAAACAATCTAAAAAATAGAAACACAAGTATTTCTAAAAAGAAATTTTTAGTTAAGTATAAGAATAGAATTCAAATCCTTACGTTTTGTTTTATAAGTCCTATTGTTTATAAAATTTCATGCGCTTTAATTTAATTGAATAGGTAATTTGTATTTATGATATGATTCAAAGGAAACTAACAGAATTAATTGAAAGTGATATAGCCAAAAAAAAAGGGGATAGTTTTTTGAATTATTTACTCACTCTACCCAATCAGGTTTCCTCTCTTTCCAATCCCCTCTTATCCTATTTTCATCTACTCAAAATATGGTAGCCATGTCAATGCGAATACCACCATATTTTTTGCGAAGCCCTCCATTATTGCTGGACAATACGGCATGAAGATAAAAAAGCCCTCCATATTTTTTGCGAAAGCCTCCATGATTGCTGTATAATACGGCAAGAAGATAAAAAAGCCCTCAATGTTTTTTGCGAAAGCCTCCATGTATGCACCGCAATACGGCATGTAGGTACAGGAAGTCTCCTGTTCAGCAAAATACAGTTCCAACTTTCTTGCGAACTACGCCACTTTTAAAAATTAGTATAGAAAATTCCAAAAACAAGCCACCACTTTTTAATAATTGCACAGCAATCACAAAAAAATAGACCGCACATTAAATATGCAGTCTATCATTTTTCTACTCCAATCTAATACTTATAACCTAATACTTACAACTTTCCCTTCAGTGTAAAGTCCATTGTCAAATGCTTACCCACTACAAGTGTCACAACAACCGTAATTGTTTGATAACCTACTGCTGAAACCTCAAACTCAAATAATCCGCCTCTAAATTTGGTCAAATTAAAATAACCCACTAAATCGCTAACAGCCAATTTTCCCGTAGTCTTATTTTTTATCTGCGCACCTTTAATGACCGTTTTATCTGCATCATCCATAAATACATGCCCATCAAAAATGGTATGTACATGAGCAAGATGATTAACAATTAATGAAGATGTGATACTAGTATAAAATTTCTCATCAGGCTTAATCCCTCCTTTCGGATTATAATATTCCATTATCAAGTCAATGACCGTTTTATCTTGCCTCAAAGGAATAAACAACTTTTCAACTGCTGCCGTTGCAACACTAACACTTTCCGTTGCCTGTCTGTTTGCACCAAGTGAAGTCGAAAATGTAGTGGCATCAGCCAGTCCACTCGACAACATCAAGGCAGTGATACAAAACTTAATATAGTCAACATCTTCTATAATAGGTGTGATAGCCTTATTGATATTTTCAATAGTCACCAAAAAGTTAAGGTCAGCAACATAACTAATATTTCTAGCGCCCAATTTCATTGCGGCTGCAAGACTCGTATTTCCTGTTTTAATAGCAAACGCCAAAGTTATCGAACAGATAGTCTTATACTTCTCTTCAATTGAAAGACGTTTCTCATTCTTCCCTTCAGTAATGATAACTGTATTCCTCATTTTCTCTGGCAAAAGAGTATTTATTGCATCAATATGCGATTTGTGAAGTGGCACTTCTTCTTTCAAAGGCTCATACCCAGCTACTTGAAGGGGAAATAACCCGAACATCTTATCGGTAGCGATATGTGCATTTAATTCTTCACGTTGATCCTTTGTAAGCCCGTCTCTTGTTGGCATTATGTATAATTTAATAATTTAAAAATGAATAATTAATAGAAGATTTGTTCCTAGAAATAAAATGGAAATAAATAGAAAATAAAATAGAAAATAAATAGAGCTATAAAATCTTAATTCAGCTTTTATGCACCCCAAATTTTACTAACTTTTAAAATCCATTTGGTAAATGTTTTCATTTCTATATATTTGCAACCCGAAATAGCTGAGAGGAAATACTTTTCAGTCCGGGCCTATAGCTCAGTTGGTTAGAGCACCTGACTCATAATCAGGGGGTCCCAGGATCATGCCCTGGTGGGCCCACATTGATAATCAAGCACTTACGACATAATAACTCGTAGGTGCTTTTTTCATTTAGAAGCAATTTAGAAACAAATTAAATTACCTACAAAACCTTCCCTCTTATTTTTTATTTTTAATATAAGTTATTATTCTCTAATTGTATACATTACTATCATTATTTTTTTTCTCTAATTCTGTTGGAATTCAGAAAGTAACAAGAACCCAAAAAAATTTGATTATGTATTGGATAAGGCTATTATTACTTTCTTTGAATGAACGATTTGATTTCTTCAAAACAGTAGATGAACCTAAGACAAAAGGATTCATTAAGCAGATTTTTTATGAGGGATTCAGACAGATATATTCTTAGCAGAATTTCTAATTAATAATTCTACACAAATTCTCTTAACAAATTTGAGAATCTATATGGATAAAATTGTTCAATAGAAGAACTTTAGTATAAATTTTGGTACAAACCTCTAATTGGATAAACACCATTATTCAAAAAATTGATTTTAATAATATTCAATAAATCTAATAAATTTATGAACAGTAGATAGCTATAATTTGAACTGCTTTTTTAAATGTAATTAAGAAGATTAAAGCGTGGGAATAAACTTAGAAAGTTTAATATTATTAATAAAAGAATTTTTAATAAAATAATACAAATCAGTATTTCCTATTTTATTCCATGTGTGATGTGACTTCTTCTATCTGTCACTTTATTCCTTTATTCTTTTGTAAAACAGCAATTAAATTAACGAAAAATTGAAAATATCTAAAAATGTCCAAAACTTATCTTATTAAAAATACAATTACTGTTGATTAATCTGAAATTATTAAAAATCTTCTCTGATTTGTTTAAAAATTTTTTTCTACACTAAAATTTTATATACACTAAGATAGATGTAGTTACCCTTTAACCTACCCCGCCTTAAACTTGGACTTGGACTACCCCCCAGTAGAACAGGTCTATTATAATTCATTCACAATTTAAAATTAAAAAAAATGGTTATTGTAACAAATTATGCTGTCAGAAAAAGAAAAGATGACACAACGTTTATTGCACTTGAAATCTCAGGTGGGCTTGAAATTGTTCAATCTCAAGCAAGTGGTTCATTCTATGCCACCCAAAGGAAATGCTTTATTCCAAGCACATTTTCAGAGGATGTTGCAAAGATGATGATTGGACAACAAATTGATGGAGATGTAGTTAGGGTTCAAACAGACCCATACGAATATCTCAACAAAAGAACTGGAGAGTTAATGACACTCCAACATGGGTATTCTTATCGTCCTAAAGGTTCTATTGAATTGATAGGAGAATCACAGGTGATGGAAATGGCTTAAATGTCATTTTTAGGTTTTTAGGGGATAGTGGAATCATTCTACTATCCCTTTTTATTTTCAAACATTTAATTATATACAAAATGCAATTGCAAACAGCTCAAAGAAAACGAGCAAAAATTAGGATGAACATTGCTTCTCCATCTGGATTTGGTAAAACTTATTCAGCATTACTTATAGCTTATGGCTTATGTGAGGATTGGAACAAGATTGGAGTTATTGACACTGAAAATGATTCAGCATCTCTCTATTCACATTTGGGTAGTTATAAGACTTTAAAACTTGACCCACCTTATTCACCTGATAGATATGTTGAAGCTATCAGTATTTGTGAGAATGAGGGGATGGAGGTTATTATCATTGATTCTGTCACTCATGTTTGGAAGGGTCAAGGTGGTGTACTAGAATACCAAAACTCTCTAGGAGGTAGGTATCAAGACTGGGCTAAGGCTACTCCCTTATACATGAAGTTTATCAATGCTATTCTTTTATCTAAGTGTCATGTAATCACTACCAATAGAAAGAAACAAGGGTACAACATGATTACTGATGGCAATAGGACAAAAGTTGAGAAAGCTGGATTAGATGATGAGATAAGGGATGGCTATGAATACGAATTGACTCTTGCTTTTGAAATTGTAAATGATAATCATTTAGCAAAGGCATCCAAAGACAGGACAGGATTATTTGCCAATGTACCAGAATTTGTACTTGGGATTCAGACTGGAAACAAGATTTTGCAATGGTGTAATGATGGTGAACCTATTACAATTGATGATATTAGTAAAAGAATTAGCGACATTACTACCATACAACAATTGCTATCTCTTTATCAGGAATATCCTCAATTCAGAGATATTCTTAAACCAGAATTTGAACAACAGAAAAGACGGATTCTAGTCAATCATGAAACAAACACACAATTAATTCATCAACAAACATTTTCAAAAAATGGAACACACTAATAATACAACAGCCTTAGAGCTGATACAACCAGTACAAATAGAGGAAGTAGAAACAGTAAGCACATGTAAGCCATTTATTGAGGCTAATACTGTAGAATCAAATTTAGAAGAAATCAAACAGAGTCATATTATTCCGGTCTTCGTGAAAGACAACGAGACTTTGATAAGCCATTCAAAATTTATTGATTCAACCCTTTCATTCGCAGGTGATATTTTTTATGGGGAACATATTCTAAAGCCAAATGTGAGAGTGAGTCATCCAATTAAGGGTCGTATTCCAGAGGCTAAACACAAGCCTGTAAATCAATTGTTTGAGTGGGAGAAGACAATTTATTATGAAAGAATGGCTTTCATAATAGAGTTACCTTCCATTCAGGCAGAAGTAGATGGAAACCTTTTAAATCTGACCATTGGAGGTGTGAAGGCATATAATACAGATAACCTATATAGCAGAAGTATGTCTGAACAACATTTTAAAATTTTCATTGGATTTCAAAATAAGGTGTGTACTAATCTATGTGTTTGGACAGATGGCTTTATGTCTGATGTAAGAGTCAAAAATCTTGACCAATTGAAAGTATGTATCAGAACACTATTGGAATCGTACAATAAGAACTATCATTTGAACCATTTACAAAGGCTTACCGAGTATTCTATCACAGAACAACAGTTTGCTCAACTAATAGGAAGATGTCGGATGTACAACCACCTACCTAATTATCTAAAAAATGATATACCACCAATCTTGTTTGGGGATAATCAAATGGCTACAGTTGTGAAAGATTTCTATAGGGATGATAGTTTTTGTAGGGATAATAATGGCAACATCAATCTTTGGAGATTGTACAATTTGTTTACAGGAGCTAACAAATCAAGTTATATTGATAGTTTCCTTGATAGGTCTGTAAATGCTTTCAATTTTGTGGAGCAAATTAGAGGGGGTATAGAAAATAGGTCACATTGTTGGTATTTAAACTAACATATCATTCAGGATTGGGGTGCTACCCAAAGCATTCCTTTTTATTTACCCAAAAGCAAAACAAAATGAAACAGCCAAGAATAGATTATGTGGATGAAAAAAGTATTCTTGTCATCAACCAATCAGGAAAAATGAGACAACTGCATTGTCCTTTCAGGGTACAAGTCAATCAAGATGCAGCTCCTTTGAGGAAGGATAGTTGGGTTATTGTGGAATCTGTCTTGCCCCACAATGAGAAAAAGCTTTTGTTCAAGATAGCTGATAAATGGTGGCAATATGACATTTTCATAATCAAGGTTGTGTATTAAAAAAAAGCCCTAAATGAGGCTATTATTAACCGCTCAATCATATTCCCTTAATGAGATATGATTGAGCATTTTTATTTAAAAAATAATGAATAAAATATCAGAAATAGAAGTGAGTTACAGACCTGCAATTGGCAGGAAACCTATTATTCGTTCAGCATTAGATGCTTATGTAGAACTAAAGGAGTTTTTTCCTAAGCAGACCATTGCATTACAAGA
Source organism: Chitinophagaceae bacterium (assembly GCA_947379895.1). Lineage (GTDB taxonomy): Bacteria > Bacteroidota > Bacteroidia > Chitinophagales > Chitinophagaceae > Parasediminibacterium. The sequence continues at coordinate 8,739 of CANCPA010000043.1, forward strand.
ACAATTTGTTTGTATGTATCTAAATAGGCAGAGTAGAGTGTTAGGAGTTTTTCATTTATCAAAAGGAAGTATCAGTGGTACAGTGGTTGATATTAGGTTGTTGTTATCTGTAGCTTTAAAAGTTGCAGCATCTTCTATAATCATTGCCCACAATCACCCCTCTGGCAATACAAGTCCTTCAAATCAGGACAGGGAACTTACAAAGAATATTCAAGCAGCTTGTAAGTTTTTGGATATTGATGTACATGACCATATCATTCTTTCACCCTTTGATGATTATTACAGTATGGCTAGTGAAGGGATATTATCAAGTTCAAGTTAAAAGTTTTTTATGAAAAATGCGACATATTCGACATATTCGACATGAGTTCCCAACTTTTATGATGATAGTGTCAAAAATGTCGCATTTTTAAAGAAACAGTTTATTTAAAGAAATATAATATAGTCTACCACTTTTATTACATACTGATACTTCATAAATAAGTCAAACCAACTGAATAGAACTGGATAGTAAATCCCTTTTTTTTAATTGGTACATGCTTTTAAAAAATACAAATTTTGAAAAATAGTATTAAATTTCTTATTCTAAAAACGGAGTCATCAAGCTTTCCATCCAACATTTAGCTTTTTATTTGTCACAAGAAAAGAATAAACTTGTGACAAGAATTATATAAAAGATTGGAAAAATTAAATAGAAAATGTATAGTTTAGAATATATGAAATAAAACAGAAACAAAGGGTACAATTAAAACGCATGAGCCTATACTCTGATTCTTGCAGTGTATTTTCCTAAAATATTCCTGCGTTAATGAGTATTATATAAAAAAATTGCACCGATAAATATCAAACAAAATTCCATCTCTTACATCAATTAAATAGCCTGCTCCTTGCTGTAACTTTTGCGTGGTCTTATTATATATTTTGAAGTGTTCAACTCTTTTACCAAAGGAACAAGCAGGACAGGTAGTAGTTGAATTTGTAACCCAAAAGTCACCATCTATTTTACTTTTTATTCGTTCAAATAAAGAGTGGATGCTTTCGAGGAATTTATATTTGTCCATGTTTTCAAAAACATCCGTTTCAGTCATATAGGGTTCAAATACAGATACATCAAGCAATATAAAAGCCTCAATGAATTTATTTACGATTTCAAGTGACTCATTTTCGTTTTGAGGTATCTGAAATTCTTTCTTAGTCCTACAATGAATAATTCCATCTATTAGACCTCTTTCATAATTATACCAAAAAATTTCTTTGTAACACAATTTCAGTAAGAGTTTACTCGTTTTATTGGAAATGTATTTATGAAATGGCGAGTTGCAAAGGGTTTAACTGATGAGGACTTCAAGCGTTTGGTAGGAGTGAAAAGATTGACTTTTATGGTCATGTTGGTGGTTGTCAAACAAAGTATGCCTATTTCAAAACACAAGTTTGGCGGTAAAAGGCGTAGTCCGAAGTGTAGTTTAAATAATTATGACAAGTTACTCGTGATGCTGATGTATTACCGTGAACATCGAACGTTTGCACATATAGCTGTGGATTATGGAATAAGTGAAAGCTCATGTTGGCGTATCGTGACCGACATTGAATGTAAGCTTATTAAGAGCGGCATATTTCATCTGTCAGATAAAAAAAACTTTTGGAACGAGGTGCAGGGATAGAAATCGTAGTTATTGATGTCACGGAACATGGCGTTGAGCGTCCGAAAAGGCGGCAAAGGCGATATTACTCAGTTAAGAAAAGGAAACATACGTTAAAAAGTCAGATAGTCGCCAACCAACAAACTGGGAAAATCATCCGCAAGGAAATAGAAATGGGAGGAGACATGATTTTAACCTGTACAAGCAAAGGAATACAAATATCCAAAGTGAAATAGGAGCATTGAAGGACATGGGTTATCTTGGCATAAAGAAAATGTATGCAAATAGCTGACAACCAAAGAAAAGTTCAAAAAAGCATCCTTTGACGAAGCAAGAAAAAAAGGACAACAAGGAAATAAATAGGGAAAGGATAGTAGTGGAACGTATAAAGAGAAAAATAAAAATTTTCAAATTAATGACGGAAAGATACAGAAACAGAAGAAGTAGGTTTGGAATGTGAATTAACTTTTTTCGCACTATAGAGTACTAATTTTCATTTAATATTAATTGCAAATTTTGTACTAAGGATTAAAAAATTGAATAAGACAGTTTAAACCAAGAATTCGTTTAATACTATTAATCATTATAAATTCAATACTTCGGTAAAAAATTATGCTTCGATTCGTCCTATTTGTAAGCAATTATCAAAAGCTGTCTTTATTTTTTCGCAACTTAAGTCTAAACCTAAGTTTATAATAATATTTTCTGCAATATGTTTATTGATAAAAACTTGTTTGATATTGTGCATTGAAAATGGAATCTCCATCTTGTTTTCCAGTGTTGACCACATGGTTAGTTTTGCCATACTAACACTTCCAAGTGCCATGTTGAAATGGTAATTTAACCTTTTCTTGTCCTTTGCCTGACAATCTTCTAGACCTCCGAATTGTTTGGCATCTCTAATCAGAAATTCTATCTGAAAGCGAAGCTGATAATATTTAATGATTGCCTTGCCAGCCAGTTCCTTATCAGTACATAACAGTATTGCATAAGACTTGCCTCCATCTTTTTCAAGATATACCACCTTTACAATAGCTTTCAGTGTGACACAATATACTACCATCTCATATTCTTTCATTTCATCTATATCTAAACAAAGTTTCCATTTAGATTTGTCTATTCCTTTCAGGACTACCTTGAGACCATACTTCTTTGGTCTTCCCTTCTTTGCAACGACAGCTTCTGGTGCAACATATATTTCCTTCAGATTTGCGTCACTAGGCATCTTGGTGATGATATTCAAACCGCACTATTTCAACGGATTTATGAAATCTTTTTTCATAAAATATGCATCTGCAGATAGATATTTGGTGTAGTCCAATATCCAGGCAATATTATCCTTAATCATTTTTGCATATTGGTCAACCTGATTGCATCCCTCAGTAGGTACTTCCGTTTGGACTGCGTGTAAATGATAGGCTGTCTCTTCCGACACATACACCATTGCTAAACAACCAATTTCGAGCCCCTTTTCTGACTTCTGCTCCTTTCCATTCCAGAATTTCCACAACCAATGAGTAGCTTTTCCACTTTTACAAATAAAGCTAGTATCGAAGGCTGCAATCATTTCTTGTCCTTTTTTAGATTCCAGAACTACTGCGTAAAAGGATGCAAAGTCCAAAGTTTTGCCAAATTGATTACGAAACGTTTTCTCATTCAAGTAACTATAACGCCCCATCCTCAAAAAATTAATACGAGTATTAATAGTCCAGAATAGCACAAACAGATGTTTTAAAAATTTAGACTGAGGACGCTTCATTCCTGATAACTGCTGTAACTTTTCGTCTATGAAGTCTAATGCTTCTGAATATGGAATTATATTTTTCACATATATAAAACTATTTTTCCATTTTGTTATTGTGCAAAGCCTTTGAAAATCTCGTTAAAAATTACCGAACTATTGTAAATTTATAGTTTAATTAAAATGAATGTTCTTAATAAATCTTTAGGAGAATATGAAATTGCACATTTATGCTATCAAATTATTCAACTGTACTATTAGAAAATATGAGACTAAGATATTTTTGCACACAGGGAAAATTGATGATATCTATCAAAGATGAAAAATCAATTTAAATTTTTAGTAAGTATTCGTTTATTAGTCTATAATAAATGAAGGACTAAATAAATAAAACTATATGAATAAAGTCTTTAAAATAATTGTATTTGGAATTTTGATAGGAACTTCAGTACATGCAGTCGCTCAAAAATTTATACCAATCTCACAACCCTTAGTTTCCCATATCTATACAGCAGACCCCTCCGCTCATGTGTTTAACAACAAAATATACGTTTACCCTTCACATGACACTGCAAATACTACACTTGAAAATGACAACGGTGATCATTTCAATATGATGGATTTTCATGTGCTTTCAATGGATTCAATTGGTGGAAAAGTGACGGATAATGGAATTGCTTTGGACATAAAAAATATTCCATGGGCGGGCAGGCAACTTTGGGCTCCCGATGCAGCTTATGCAAACAACACCTATTATCTGTACTTCCCAGTAAAAGATAAAAAAGATATTTTTCATATTGGAGTTGCTACAAGTAAGAAACCTGAAGGCCCGTTTGTGGCAGAACCTAAACCTATCAAAGGAAGTTACAGTATAGACCCTTGCGTTTTCAAAGATGATGATGGTACGTTTTATATGTACTTTGGTGGAATTTGGGGTGGTCAATTACAGAATTGGAGATCCCATGAATTTGATTCTTCGGCTAAACTTTGTCAACCAACCCAAACTGCTTTTTTGCCAAGAGTTGCTAAACTAAATAAAGGCATGAAACAATTCGTAGAAACGCCAAAGGAATTGAAGGTGGTAGATAAGAATGGCAACCTTTTTAAGGAAAAAGATAATGACAAGCGCTTTTTTGAGGCTTCGTGGATGCATAAATACAAAGGGAAATACTATTTTTCCTATTCTACGGGAGACTCTCATTTGATTAATTATGCAATAGGAGACAATCCTTATGGACCATTTGTATATCAAGGCACAGTTTTAAATCCAGTTAGTGGATGGACAAATCACCATTCCATAGTTGAAATCAAGCATAAATGGTATCTGTTTTATCACGATGTTCAATTGAGTGGAAAGACTCATTTGAGAAATGTGAAAGTTACAGAGTTGAAATATAATGAGGATGGAACCATACAGACAATAAACGCCTACAAATAGTAGTTAGCTATTAGTGGTTAGTTTTTTTAAGTTTGAATTCAGTAGATATAATCGAGAATCCTATTTATTTAATTATACTTTGTTAATGTCGGTGTTTTTAAATAATAAATCAATCAAACTAGCTTATAGGCGCTACTATTTTTAAATCTTTATTAGTAATGCTTGTTCATTTTTTTAGTTAACAGTATGAAAAAAACACATCTTTTATTATTTATATTACTACAGTTTTTTAGTCAATCAATAAGTGCACAAATTCAATATACAAATCCTATTCTTGCAGGGTTTTATCCAGATCCAAGTATTTGCAGGGTCGGGAAAGATTATTATCTTGTCAATTCATCCTTTTCTTATTTCCCAGGATTACCCATTTTCCATAGTACAGATTTAGTTAATTGGCAACAAATAGGACATGCCTTAGACCGTAATGAACAACTAGATTTATCTAATGCAGGCGTTACAAGGGGGCTTTTTGCACCCACTATCAGATATTTTGATAGTGTATTTTATATTGTATGTACATTAATAGATAAAAAGGGAAACTTTATCATCAAATCAAAAGATCCCAAAGGACCTTGGAGTAACCCAATTTGGTTGCCTGAAATTAATGGTATCGATCCGTCCTTGTTTTTTGATGATAATGGGAAGGCCTTTATAACCTATAACGGAAATCCCCCTGACAATAAATCCTTGTACAGTGGTCATAGAACAGTGAGGATTAATGAGTTTGATGTTAAGAAAATGAAAGTGGTTAGTAAAAGTGAAATTTTAGTAAATGGGGGTGTTGATATTTCGAAGAAACCTGTTTGGATAGAAGGCCCACACCTATTCAAGAAAAACAATTTCTATTATTTAATATGCGCTGAAGGGGGAACGGGTACCGATCATTCCGAAGTGGTGTTTAGAAGTGATTCGGCTAAAGGACCTTATTTGCCATATAAAAGCAACCCAATTTTAACGCAAAAAGGATTAGATAAGAATAGAGAAAATCCCATAACCTCGGCAGGACATTGTGATTTTGTTGAGACTGAAAATGGGAAATGGTATTCAGTGTTTTTGGCATGCCGACCTTATGAAGGAGATTATTATAATACAGGCAGAGAAACATTTCTTGCGCCTGTTGAATGGAATAATAATTGGCCGACTATTAAAACAAATAATGGATTAGTAGATTATAAATATGAAGTTCCATTCCCAGAAAAAACAAATCGAAATAGTAATATTTATACAGGAAATGTTGTTTTTAAAGATTCATTCAAAGCCGAAATGCTTAGTTTTCATTATGCTTTATTAAGAAACCCAAGTAAAGACCTCTATAAGATTGATACAAAAAAACAAAAACTAATTTTTCCACTTAAACCAACTACTGTTTCCGAAAAGGATAATCCTGATTTTGTTGGTTTCAGACAATCCAATCTGAAGTGTAATGCTAGCACAAGTCTTGTTTTTTCTGCTAAAACAGAAAATGAAAAGGCCGGTTTATTGATTTTTCAGAATGAAGAACATTTCTATTTTTTCTGTAAATCAATCAGGGATAATAAATCAATAGTAGAAGTCTATAAATCTTCAAGCAAAGATTCTTCCAAAAATGAATTAATTTCTTCTGCATATCTAAAAGAGGGTAATTCCCCCTTGCAATTAAAAATTGTAGCTGATAATGCCAACTATTCCTTTTACTTTTCAGAGAATAAGGAAAAATATTCACTTCTTAAAACACTTGATGCGAAATTCTTGAGTACAAAGGAGGCAGGAGGCTTTGTAGGTTGTATGTTTGCCATGTATGCAACTTCAAATGGTATTACAAGTTCAAACATGGCCTCTTTTAATTGGTTTCGGTATCAAGGTAATGATGACCTATTCAAATAATGCAAGCGAAAACTTTTATTTTAAGCATCAAAATCAATTGACCGATTTATTGATAATTTCCAATCAAACAAATTTATCAAAATGAGGGAAATGAATCTAATTATATCAAATTACATAAGATTTTTTGTAACACTATTTATAGGGCTTACAATTATTTTCTCATGTTCGAGTACTCAAAAAGCACACACTTTCGCAGTTGATTCAAATAAGGGACTGAAAGACTATTATCAATCTTACTTTCCAATTGGTGTGGCAGTTTCTCCTCACGCTTTAAACTCTGATGAATCAAGTCTGATTAAGTTAAACTTCAATAGCCTTACTCCTGAAAATGATATGAAGATGGAGGCAATTCATCCAAAAGAATTCGTCTATAATTGGAAACCTGCCGATGCAATTGTTGCTTTTGCACAACAAAATAATATGAAAGTGAGGGGACATACCTTAGTATGGCATAATCAAACGCCGGATTGGATATTTAAGGATACCAAAACAGGGAAACAAGTAACGAAGGAAGTTCTTTTTCAAAGAATAAAGGAACATATTACCCAAGTTGTCAGTCATTTTAAGGGTTCTGTCTATGCATGGGATGTGGTGAATGAAGTTATTTCTGATGACCCGAAGGAGTTTTACCGTAATTCAAAATATTTGGAAATTTGTGGGGAGGAATTTATTTTCAAGGCTTTTCAGTGGGCACATGAAACAGACCCAAATGCAGTGTTGTTTTATAATGACTATAATGAGATTGACCCTAGAAAAAGAGCTAAAATAATTACCCTTATCAAAAAATTGAAAGCTGCAGGAGTGCCCATTAATGCAGTGGGTCTACAATCTCATTGGGCTGTTGACCAACCCACAAAAGAACAATTAGAAAATACTTTGAATGATTTCTCAAAGCTTGGACTAAAATTGCAGATTACAGAACTAGATATTTCGGTTTATCCAAAAGAACATCAAGCAAGGGAGGAGAGGGCGGAGGATTTAGATACAATCTTTTCTGCGGCTATAGAAGAAAAGCAGGTTGAACAATATAGGATGTGCTTTGGCTTATTTAGGAAATATAAAGAACTCATTACAGGTGTTACTTTTTGGAATGTTTCTGACAGAGAAAGTTGGCTTGACAACTTTCCTGTTAAAAATAGGAAGGATTATCCTTTACTCTTTGATAAGAACTTAGCCCCCAAAAAAGCCTATTGGGAAGTAGCAAAGTTTTAATAAAAGTTAATAGCAATTTTTCTAAAATTTCACTTTAGAATTTCAAGTCGTTATTGTGAGATTTACACATAAATGCTATCAATTTATTCAAGTGTGACTATTGTTAATATGTCATTACTGATAGTTTTGCAACTGTTAAAACGATGTCTAATTAATTGTTTTGCTGCAGATGAATATTAAATTTAAAAGGAAATTATTCGCTTTATGTGTTGAAATCATTGATTGCAACAATATTCATTTTTCTCCCTAGCAATAATTAGTAATAGGATTTTTTTGAGCTTATTTACATTCTCTAATCCAGATTAATCCTATTATCCTTATAAATAGTGAAGTTTTCAAAGAAGGGGTGTAAGTAACTCTTGTAAGTTTTTAAATTGTTTGTTATATCAAAATAAGTTTTGTTTGTTTAAAACATTTTATATGAAAAAAATAGTGGTTAGTAATGTGGTAATCAAAGTTGTGTTTGTATTAACAAGCTTTTTTATGACATTCATTTTTGGTAGTGTATATGCTCAAAATAATAGTCAAATAAAAGGTCGCATCTTAACTTCAGATGGTAAACCAGCACAAAATGCATCAATAAAGGTTCAGAATTCTACTAGAGGTACTTCTACTGATAAGGATGGTAATTTTTCAATTTCTGCTTCATCGAGTGATGTCTTATTAGTAAGTTATATAGGGTATGCTCCTCAAGAAATTAGTATCAATAAACGTAAGGTCTTTAACCTTGTTTTAGTACCTTCAGTTAATGCTTTAGAAGAATTAGTGGTTGTCGGTTACGGTACTCAAAGAAAGAAGGATGTTACAGGGGCTATTAGTTCGGTTAATTCAGCTACCATTGAAAAATCAGGGGTTGTTTCTGTCGATCAAGCACTACAAGGCAGAATTGCAGGTGTACAAATGACACAGAATTCTGGAACGCCAGGAGGAGGTTCTTCCATTCAAATCAGAGGTGTTAGTTCAATTAATGCAAATAGTGAACCCATTTATGTAATAGATGGGGTTATCATAAGCTCTGCCACGGGTAGCTATTCCGATAACGCTTTCTCTGCTTTGAATCCTGCCGACATTGAAACCATAGATGTATTAAAAGACGCTTCTGCCACTGCCATTTATGGTGCGCAAGCGGCAAATGGTGTAATCATCATCACTACCAAAAAAGGTAAAATTGGAGCTCCCCGCTTATCATTTAGTGCAAAATATGGTACACAAGAACTTCCTAAGTATTTAGATGTAATGAATCTTAGGGAATATGCACAGCGTCAAAATGATTATTATAAATTAGTTGGTACAACTCCAAACGATTTTTTTGCTAATCCTTCTCTTCTATCAAATGGTACTAATTGGCAGCGCGAACTAATGCATTCAGCAGCTATCTCAAATTATGATATGTCTATTTCAGGGGGTAACGATGTTACCCTATTTAAGATAGCAGGCAATTATTTAACCCAAGACGGTATCGCAACAGGCTCCCACTTTGATAGGATAAATATATCTACTCAACTTGAAGTGAAAATAAATTCAAAAGTTAAAGCAGGAGGCAATTTAACACTAACAAAAACAGACCAAACAATTACTGTTTCTGATTGGAATCTAATTCAAACTTCACTTAGGCAGAGCCCTGCCGTTGCTGTTAGAGCCTTAGATGGTTCTTTTGGTGGTCCAGAAGATTTAACTAACCCAATCTCTAATCCCTTAGCTTTAGCATTGTTAATAGATAAGGGAAATACGAAATATGGCGTTAGAAGTAACTTCTTCTTAGAAGTAAAGCCAATTAGTTCTCTAACATTTAGAACAGAGTTGTCTTCTGATATCAATCAAACTTTCCAACACTCCTTTGTTCCGACCTATAGAATGGGTTCAATTTACAATTCACAAATTACCAATGACCAATCTGAATATTTTTCTAATTATTGGAGTTGGAGAAATGTATTAACCTATGTAAAACAAAAAAATCAATACTATTTTAGTTTAATGGGTGGGCAAGAAATCAATGAAAGGAAATATAATTATTTGCAAGCTTCGAGATATGGAGGCGATAACAATTTGAAAGATATAGATGCAGGAGTAGCTACCTCTGCTCAAAATGGAGGTAATAGTGGGCGTGGTGCATTTAGTTCTTTATTTGGCAGAACTTATTATTCCTATAAAAACAGATACATGATTACTGCCACCCTTCGTTTTGATGGTTCATCAAATTTTGCAGATGGACACAGATGGGGACTATTTCCATCTACTGCCGTTGCATGGACACTTTCACAAGAGCCTTTTATCAAGAAAGTTAAACAAATATCTAATTTAAAACTTCGTTTAGGTTATGGTCAAGTGGGTAATGCCAATGTGAATTCTTTTGCCTATACCTCTATGATTTCAAATGTACCTTCTATTTGGGGTATTGGTACAGTGGCGGCAAATATCCCAAATCCTAACTTGACTTGGGAAACAACAAATTCTTATAACTTGGGTGTCGACTTTGGTTTCTTTGGTGGTAAAATAGAATTGGTTGCTGATGCATATTTAAAGACCACTAATAATTTATTAATGCAATTGGTATTACCTGGAATCGCAGGTACACAGGGACAAGGTGCTGCAGGCGCACCGTGGGCAAATGTAGGTTCTTTGGAAAATAGAGGAATCGAATTAGCATTGAACACTACAAATATCAAGAAAAGAGGATTTGAATGGAAGTCCAATTTTGTCTTTACAAGCAACAAAAACAAAGTATTACAGTTAAATACACAAACTTCTCAAATAGATAAAACCTATCAGGTGAATGGAACTCCTTACATTGTTACTCGTACCCAACCAGGAAGAAGTATCGGAGACTTTTATGGCTATAGAGTAGTTGGTAGAATTAATTCAGCTTCGGATATTTATGACAAAAATGGTAATGTAAAGATTGCTATTCCTGATAAACAGATATTTAATCGTACAACAGGTATTTGGGTGGGTGATTATATTTTTGATGACCATGACAAAAACGGTTTAATTGATGAAAAGGATCGTCAATTTTTGGGTAGCCCACTTCCTAAATTTACTTATGGAATCGGAAATACCATCTCCTATAAAAACGTTGATTTGTACTTCTTTTTCACAGGGTCTTATGGCAATAAGGTGCTTAATTTCTTAAATATGTACCTATATAATCCAAATGGTTCTTATGAGAATGTACTTCGTAAAGCGGGTGTCAATTATGCACACTTATCATTGAAAGACCCGAATGGTTCTATTAATGACATTAATAATGTGTATGTTTCTTCTGGTGATCCAACAATGCCTCGTATGTCCGCTAATGATGCAAATGGTAATATCTCACGTCTTTCTTCTTTGGAAATTGAAGATGGTTCTTATTTGAGGTTACAAACACTTTCATTTTCATATTCTCTTCCTCAAAAGTATTTGACAAAAGCTCATTTAAGTTTAGTAAAAGTTACGTTGAGTGCGCAGAACTTATTTACGCTCACAAAATATTCTGGTTACGATCCAGAAGTAGGAATGACAAAAGAACAATATTCATATTCGAGCCAAAGTGCATTGTTAAATGGTATCGACCCGGGACGTTACCCTTCTCCTCGCACATATAATATTGGTATTAACATAGGTCTGTAATCAAATTAAATTAGAAAAAAATGAATAAGATTAAATCATCAATATATATATTAATAGTAAGCGTTGCTTTAAGCAGCTGCAACAAGTTTTTAGATACTAGTTCTTCTAATCAACGAACACTGAATAATTATTATACTAGTTATGAGGATTGCAGAAGTGCAACCGCCGGTTTGTATAATATCGTTTGGTATAATTTCTCTAGTCAGTTTTACTTCTCTGCCGGGGATGGTCGTGGAAATAATCTATTTACTCCTTATTCGTCTGCAGAGTCTTTTGGTCGTCTTACCGAAACCATTGAAACTCCATTATTGACAGATGCATGGAACTCATTATATACAGTTGTTACACAATCAGATTATGTGGTTAACAACGTAGATAATGCACTTAAAAATAATGTGGCACAAAAAGATGTAAATGCATGTAAGGCAGAGGCTAGGTTTATGAGAGGTGTGGCTTATTGGTATATTGGTTCTGCTTGGGGTAATGCACCAATAGTTGAAGACCCAATTGCAGTAGTAAAAACTACTTTAGTAAAACCTAACCCTTTTGAAGATGTACTACAATATTCCATCAGAGATTTGGAATATGCCGCACTATGGCTTCCTGCATCTGATACTAAAGGTCGTGTCACTAAATACAGTGCCTTAGGCATGTTGTCTCGGTTATATATTACTGCTGCTTGTTATGCTCGTGGTAATAAATTCTCATCTCGATGGACAAAATCTTCTCAAGATTATTATACTCTTGCCTTAAATGCAGCAAAGCAAGTATGTGGTGCTTCTCAATACAGCTTAATGACAGATTATGAGCAGCTTTTCCGTGTTCAAAACAATAATAATAGTGAATCTTTGTTTTCTCTTCAGTTTGTTCCAGGCTCTTCTCTGTATGGGGTAGGTAATCGAAACCAAGATTGGTTGGCTTATAACACAGCCTTAACTGATGGATTGACTGCTTATGGTGGAAATACCTTCATTTCTGGCGAATTGATAAATCTGATGTTTAATAGAGGCGAATTAAAGCGACAAAAGGCTACTTACTTCTATAATGGAGCTACTTATGACTACCTAGGTGCCGCAACTGCTGCGGGTACATGGTCTGTTACGGGTACAAATGTAGTTAGATATCCAAATGTAAAAAAGCATGTAGTAGGTGGTAAAAAAGATACTGATGGTATGGCAATCAATGGTAATTCAGGATTAGCTGCCCCCATGCTGCGTTTGGCAGAGGTTTATCTGCTTTATGTAGAATCAATCTTGGGAACTCAACAAACCACTTCAGACCCAGAGGCTTTAAAATATTTTAATTTAGTCCGTGTTAGAGCGGGTATGCCAACTGTTTCTTCTGTTAGTTTGGCTGATATATGGGATGAAAGAAGGGTAGAACTTGCACTCGAAGGGCAGTTTTGGTACGATATGGTTCGTCGTGCTTATTGGGACCAAGATTGGGTGCTTAATTACATGAACAACCAGCATCGTTCACAGTATTACTATTATTTAAGTGGTTCTGCTCCAACAGGTTTTGCTTGGAGAACGCAAACTGATGGGCAAGTTCAAAATACGGCAACCCCTGATAGATTGTTATTTCCTTATCCTGCTACTGAACTCATTCTTAATCCTTACTTAAAAGATGCGCCCATCCCTTTTAACTTCTAAATTATTAGTCAAATTAAAAATGAATATTATGAAATTTTCAAAGAAAATATATCTTGTTTCCTCAATCTCGCTTTTTGTGGGTATCTTATTGTTACTAGGGGTTTCTTGTAAAAAAAATGAGACAAATAGTAGGGTAATCATTGATAGTGTTACCACTTTTAGCCAGTCATCCACTACTACTGTAATCACCAAAGTGTCTTTAAATAGTAGTCTAATAAGGATATGCGGTTCGGGTTTTGCAACTGCTAAAGTCATTTATTTTAATGGTACAAAAGTGTCTGTTAATCCAGTTTTTATAACTGATAAAAATATCATTGTGCAAGTGCCTTCAACTTTGCCTTATGGTTCAGATGTAGATTCTAATTCCCGTAATACTATTCGAATTGTGACCCAATTTGATGATTATACCTATAAATTTAATTTTATAGGCCCTGCACCTGTTATTAAAAGTGTTTCTCATACATTACCAAAAGCAGGAGAATCAATTACTATCTATGGTACCAATCTTCGTGATATTGATACTTTATTACTTCCTGGTAAAATTTTCATTGACCCTTCATTGTTACAACTAAATAGCGAACATACGCAAATCACATTGATTGTTCCTCAAAGTGCTACAAAATATCCAGGGGCTATTTATATTCATAGTATCAATGGAAGTGCTTACTCTTCCAATTATATGAACCGCAATAATTGTGTATTTATCCAGAATTTTGTCAACGATACTGCCGTGACAGGTGGTACAGGTGATTGTTTCCAAAGAGTATATAACTATGGAAGTAATATTACACAAAATCAAACTGCTTTATTCCCAGCAAGTGGTGGCGTAAATACAAATCCTGCAACTTACAGACAAGTGCCTAGTACGTCTAATTTAGGTAATGTGGGAATCGATTCTACCGTCGGTGGGTTTTATTTCAGAACTTGTTCCATGGTTAATTCTCTATTAAATACCTCTAATGGTTTGGTTAGCGGAACAACATCTTGCGACAATTTAGCTTTACAATTCGATTATTATGTTCCGTTTACATGGCAATCAGGTTATATGAAGTTTGAATTCATTGGATATAATTCTTCATTGCGTTTCAATTTTGCACCATGGGCTTCCACAGGAACTTCTGTCCCACAAACAATGAAAGGATGGCAAACAGCTAATATTCCATTGAGCTCATTTTCTGCTTTGAAAGGAAAAACATTTCAAACCTTAATTGATATGGCGCCAACTCAAGGGGGTGATTTTCTATTTGTAAACAGTTCTTATACCTATGCTGCTACAGGAACTGTATTCCCTGCATCAATTATTCAAAATTTTCAGATGTCGTTTGGCAACTTTCGTATAGTGCCTTTGAAATAATTTTTTATTGAGTTATTTACCTTTTTCTTAGAGTTTCTTGGAGTCTTAGGGGCTTTGTGTTGGCAATAATAAAATAGTCTGCTTACTTATTCAATCTAATAAGATAAATAATAATTTAAAGAATACGATATTAAAAACATTGAATAAACTTAATATCTAATAATTATAACTTCAACGTAAACGTACAACTCTTTTTACCTTTTAAACAACTACAATGTGATTAGGTTTTTATTTGTTTTTGCTATTTTTCTCTTATTTGTTTCCGCATGTTCAAAAGCAAATGATAATACCATCCCTGTAATCATTGTAGATACCCTAATCCCAGTGGCATCCATTAATTTAGATGCGAATGAACAAACAATAAATGGTTTTGGAGGTGCAACCGCCTTTCAACCTAATTTGACAGATGCAGACATTGCAACCCTTTTTGCCAATCAAAATGATAATCAATTAGGCTTGAACATCCTTAGAATAAGGATTGCCCCTTCCGATTCTACTAAATGGACAACCGAATTGTCAAATGCAGTTCGGGCTAAAAATTATGGAGCAATTGTAATGGCTTCTCCATGGACTCCCCCTGCCTATATGAAGTCAAATAATAACTTGATAGGAGGTCGCTTAAACTCCAATTTTTATCCTGATTATGCAAGTTACATCAACGGATATTCTAATTATATGCGTAGGAGAGGGGGGGAATTGTATGCCATCTCTATTCAAAATGAACCCGATTGGGATGCTACTTATGAATCCTGTTTATGGTCTGCCAAAGAAATGACGACTTTTATTCGAGGAAGTCAATTCAATTTGGGTTCCACCAAACTCTTGGCAGCAGAGAGTTTTTATTTCAAACAGTCCTTCACCGACTCCATATTAAATGATTCACTTGCTGCCTCCAAATTAGGAATTATTGGTGGGCATATCTATGGTGGTGGATTAGCCTATTATTTTAATGCACAATACAAAGGAAAAAATGTATGGATGACCGAACACCTTGATACTGCTACCACTTGGTCTGCTGTAATTGGCACTGCTAAAGAAATTCATAATTGTTTGGCTGTCGCAAAATATAACGCCTATATATGGTGGTACCTCAAACGTTACTATGGTCCAATTGATGAATCCGGAAAGATTACAAAACGTGGATACATAATGGCACAATTCTCTAAATATATACATTCAGGGTACAAGCGGGTGGATGTGAGTAGTCCATTTGCAAGTGTGTTGATTAGTGCTTATAAGGGAGGGGCAAATCAGGTGGTACTTGTGGCAATCAACACTTCTGATAGCTCAAAAATGATACGATTTGTTTTTGGCAATACTTCAGGTGGTTTATTCCCAACAAGCCTCTCCACTCATATCACATCAGCCAATAAAAATTTGGCTAGTTCCATTAACGTAAATGTCGTTGATAGTGCATTCAATTACATTCTCCCCCCATCGTCAGTTGTAACTTTTACGTCTAATTAGTTATTAAATACGTGTTTTACTCTTACTTTTTTAAATGCATTCTCTTTATTAAAAGCAAATTTCTTGAAAATGGTTACAGGTGGTATCATCAAAAAATATAAGGCATGCTCTTTAATGCTAATTGTCTTTTCACTGTTCTTTCTTAAACATTCGGAGGCACAACAGAAAAATAAATCAACAAGAGAACATATCTGTATCAATACTAATTGGAAATTTTACAAGTATGAGTCTCTCGATAAAGCCGATAAGCTAATCTATGATGTGCGCCCCAATGTTAATGAGGATTTAGATAATAGGGCTGCAGATGCCAAGCCTACCGAGGCCGTAAAACTAGAGGCGACAATACCCATTCTAAAATCCTTCATTCTACCTACAGGCAATGCGTTTATAAAAGAGTCCTCAAAACGATTTGTCAGACCAAACGAAAATCCTGGAATAGACTTCCCCTTCGTTCAAGATAAATTTAATGATAGTGCTTGGAAAAATATTGACCTCCCGCATGATTGGGCCATTTCAGGACCCTTCTATAAAGGATATAATACCATAATTGGTGGAGGAATGGGCCGTTTACCTATTCAAGGTGTCGCATGGTATCGTAGAAAAATTGATGTTTCTGCCAACGATAAAGGAAAATCAATTTTCTTAGATGTTGATGGTGCTATGTCCTACTCAATGGTATGGATTAATGGTCACCTCGCAGGTGGATGGCCTTATGGTTACACTTCTTGGCGTGTCAATTTAACGCCTTATATCAAATATGGAGGCATCAATCAATTGGCCATTCGTTTGGATAATCCTGTCAATTCTTCTCGGTGGTATCCAGGAGGGGGCATCTATCGAAATGTTTGGATTACAAAAGTCAATCCCGTACATATTGCACAATCGGGTACTTCAATCACTACTTCCGATGTCTCCAAATCTTCTGCTAAAATCAATTTGGATGTCTCAATTGATAATACATCAACCCGAAAAGCAAGTGTAATTGTGGAAACCAACATTTATTTGTTAGATGAAACAGATAACATAATAGGTACATCCATACCCGTTACCTCATTCAATCAGCAAAAATTAGTAATTGGAGCAAATACTTCTAAAAATATTACCGCCGCCGTTTCTATAACTAATCCTAAATTGTGGTATCCATTGCCTAGTATTTCTCATAACAGATATGTTGCTGTAACCAAGGTTCTCTCTTCGGGTAAACTGATTGATGAGTACGAAACTCATTTTGGTATTAGGGATATTAAGTTTAATCCAGATAAAGGCATCCTGATTAATGGAGAAAAAGTAGTAGTAAATGGTGTCAATCAACATTCGGATTTAGGTCCCTTAGGAATGGCTTTCAATCTGCGTGCTGCTGAACGGCAATTAGAAAAGTTACAAGATTTAGGTTGTAATGCTATTCGGATGGCTCACAATCCGCCTACTCCCGAACTGCTTGACCTTACAGATAAGATGGGTTTCTTAGTAGTAGATGAAATATTTGATGCTTGGGAACGAAAGAAGACAGGACTTGACTTTCACCTCGTTTTCCCCGATTGGAGTGAACAAGATTTACGTGCATTAATTCGTCGCGATAAAAATCATCCTTCTGTCATCTTATGGAGTATTGGAAATGAAGTAGGCGAACAATATACAGGAACCGAAGGTGCAAAAGTGGCACAACGATTATATACCATTGCAAAAGATGAAGACCCTTCCCGTCCCGCAACCCTTTCTATGAATTATTCAAAGCCCGATATGCCATTGCCTGCTATTTCAGATGTCATCTGTTTAAATTATCAGGGTGAAGGCATCAGAAATGGTCCAGCCTATAGTGGGCTGAAGGGGATTAACACACCGCCTTTGTTCCCTGCGTTTCACCAGAAGTTTCCCAATAAGGTCATTTTAAGTAGCGAAAATGCAGCGGCATTAAGTAGTAGAGGCGAATACTTCTTCCCTGTTTTCAATGGTAATAGTTCTCCTATTAAAGACACTTTAGGTGGCGACCCCAAAAGAAAGCAAGTGAGTTGTTACGAATTGTATTCTGTCGATTTTGGTTCTTCGGCTGATAAGGTCTTTGCAACAATGGAGCAGCATCCCTTTGTGGCAGGAAGTTTTGTTTGGTCAGGGTGGGATTATCTCGGCGAACCAACTCCTTATTATCTATCCAAAAGTTCTTATTTTGGCATAATCGACTTAGCAGGATTCCAAAAAGATAGATATTATTTGTATCAATCCCAATGGCGCCCTAATCTCCCAATAGCCCATATCCTTCCGCATTGGAATTGGCCTGAGAGAGTAGGTTTGGTTACACCTGTTCATGTGTTTACTTCGGGAGATGAGGCAGAACTGTTCCTAAATGGAAAATCCTTAGGTCGTAAAAAGAAAGCTCAATTTGAATATCGGCTTCGATGGGATAGTGTATTATATGAGCCAGGAATTTTGAAAGTAATAAGTTATAAGAATAACAAAAAATGGGCAGACGATAGCATTAAAACAACAGGTCAGGCAGTTGCCCTACAATTAGTTGCGGACAGAACGACAATAAAGGCCGATGGAAAAGACCTGTCTTTTGTGACTGTAAAAGTGGTTGATGAAAATGGGTTAATGGTGCCTAAATCAATGAATGCACTTCGCTTCTCTATCGATGGGCCTGCCGAAATTGTCGCAACTGATAATGGTGACCCAACAAATCTTGTTTTGTTTACATCCACCACAAAAGAGGCCTTTAATGGACTTTGTTTAGTGATTATCAGGGGCAAACCACTTCAATCAGGTTCAATAACTTTGAAAGTTGAATCCGCAGGATTGAAAACAGAAGTTCTTTCTTTGAAGAGTATAAACTTGAATTAACGAGTAAGCAAGTAATGAATAGATTGAGTTTAACTTTATCGCTTTCATTAAGTTTTAGTAGAACAAAGGTTCAGGAAATGTTCAATCAAGGGTGGATTTAAGTCTGCAAAGTTGAGTCCGAGCCTTCAATTTTTTGATGAGAGCATTCAAAGTCTCAGGAAATGACCAATCAAGGGTGAATCAAAGCCTGCAAAGTTGAGTCCGAGCATGCAAAGTTTTGATGAGAGCATTCAAAGTCTCAGGAAATGACCAATCATGGGCGAATCTAAGCCTGCAAAGTTAAGTCCGAGCCTGCAAAGTCTCAATATTAGAGTACAAAGCATCAGTTTTAGAGTACAAAGTCTCAGGATTATCACTTCAAGCTTGAATTCGACCATGTAAAGACTTAATACTAAGGCACAAAGGTTCAGTATTAGCCTGCAAGTTTTGGCTATTCTCAAGAGGGTTTGTCGTAACAGCTTTTTGAAATCAATGAGTTTGACTTGTCATCACTAATCTCTTTTAGAGAATTATTTATTTATAAAATTATATAGTATTTAGTAACAAAAAATAAAAAAATGAAACATATTTGTTATTTAATAACAATGGTTTTTTTACTGCAATTCCTTTCAATGGCGCAAAAAATAAGCCATGCAAATGCTCCATTAATGGGATG
>CANCPA010000044.1 GCA_947379895.1 Chitinophagaceae bacterium
TTGAGCCCGTCGAAATCGGGTTGAAATGTAAGTTGCTTGCACTTCGACAGGCTCTGTGTGACAGTCTTGGTGATTTCCGAAGCGAACGGTAATATAATCCTGTGTTTATGGTAATTTCCTCCACTATGAATTTCCTTAACTTAATGACATTGCCCGTAGGGACGACATATCATTATAAAATGCTCAAAAGAAACACTTTTTATAGTTTCAAAAGAAAATTATGTCGTACCTACGGCACTTCAAGCCTTCATTATAATATTTTACTACCAATATTTAGTACCTAACGGTACTTTCAACCCTTGATTCGCATTTATAAGTTATAGGTTACAAGTTATAAGTTAAAAACACACTAAATTGAGATACAAGTTGCTCAATTTATTTTACTGTATTCCTAATCACGATTTGGCATAAAAAAAATAAATACTATCTAATGTGTACTTTTTACACAATAAATCCCATATTTGCAACCTAAAACAATTTGTATGCTGTTGAAAAAACTATTTTGCCTTTCGTTAGGAGTAATTTTATTAGCTCCTCTTAGTAAATCAAATGCTCAATCAGAAAAAAAGGTTTCATCCAACAATGTCATCGATGGCCATCCACGCTGGATAATGCAGGGGAATATTTACGAAGTGAATGTTCGGCAATATACTCCCGAAGGAACTTTTAAGGCCTTTGCAAAAAACTTACCTCGGTTAAAGAAAATGGGTGTTCAAACACTCTGGTTTATGCCTATAAATCCTATTGGCGTATTAGACAGAAAAGGTACATTAGGAAGTTATTATGCAATTAGCAATTATAAGGCGATTAATCCTGAATTCGGGACAATGGCAGATTGGAATGAATTAGTTAAGAAATGCCATGAAATGGGATTCAAAGTAATTATCGATTGGGTGGCGAATCATACGGCTGCAGATCACTATTGGATGACAAATCATCCTGACTTTTACGTTCGTGACAGTGTTACACACAAGGCAATTTCGCCATTTGATTGGACTGACACTCGAAAATTAAATTATAGTAATCCTCAGCTTTGCGATACAATGACTGCAACTTTGGAATATTGGTTAAATGAGAGTCATTTAGATGGCTTCCGCTGCGATGTTGCTGATGAGGTGCCACAAGCATTTTGGACAAAATGTATTGCCAAACTCCGTAAGGGAAGAAACATTTTCATGTTAGCAGAATCCGAGAAGCCTTGGATTCATGATGCAGGCTTTGATGCGACTTATTCTTGGTCAATATTCAGCAAGTTTAGTGACATTGCAAAAGGAACAAAAAATGCATTGTTAATTGACACTGCCTTGAAAGCTGCTGAAGCTAAATTTCAAAAAAATGCACTACACATGTACTTCACAAGTAATCATGATGAAAATAGTTGGAACAAAGCCGATTATGGCACTACTCCCGGAATTACACATGCACCATTTGCAGTGTTTACCCAAACTATCAACCATAATGTACCATTAATTTATAGTGGTCAGGAGGGGCCACACTTGGATAGCATTAGCTTCTTCTATAAAGATACTATCAGGTTTGGCAAGTTTGCAAGAGCGAATTTCTATAGTAAATTATTAGCGTTAAGAAAGAATAACAGTGCGCTTGCGTCAAACGCTGAGTTTATTAAACTAAAAAGTTCAAATGATAATAATATTTATTCTTATCTGAGAACTTCTGGTACTCAAAAGGTCTTAGTGGTATTGAACCTTAATAATAATACCACCACTGCAACAATTGCAGGAGCAATTAATGGAAAAGCTACTGAGCTTTTTACTAATAAAATTGAAGAACTTGCTGATGGACAGAAATTTGTTTTAAAACCTTGGGGGTATAAGGTATTTGTCTACTAGTAGTAATTTAAAGTATTAAGTATTACGTTTGTCTTTGTAGGCCTATTTTTTATTGTTTGACACAAATTGCAATACAAAATGCATGAGCAATAATCGTATTATTATGGCAAATGAATCGACACAAAATACTATTTTCAATTTAAACTATCAATAAATAAATCAGCCTGAATTTGTTTAAATTCAGGCTGATTTATTTATGCTAAACGCCCCTTTATCACAGATTACTCAATAGGAGACTATTACAATTCACAACTAGTTCAAACACGGCTTTTAATTAATTTGTTTGACTTTAACGTAATTTATTATGTCTTCAGTCAAAAATCTGTATAAAAACTTGTCTTTTTTGTATTTCTGAATTTCATAACGTGTCTATTACGTAATCTGGGTTAAACAGAGTGACTTAACTTAATTATCAAACAAATGACTACTGTTTAATTGATTTTAATTTAATGACAAGGAATTGCCTTGCCTGTTTCGGTGGCTAATTGTGGACTAACAAATGGAATACCTAAGTTGAGGCCTCTCAAAATTAAGAGTACACCTAAAGAAGCAAGAAAAAATGGTACTAATTTACGCGCCTTACTCCTAAGACTTAAAGAAAGTATTGAAGTTCCAGTAAAATGTACCGAAAGCATTAGCGGTAGTGTACCGATACCGAAAATGAACATGAAAAATATACTATCCTGAAGTGATGAACTACTTAATGCGCCTGCAATAGCAAAATATACCATACCGCAAGGAAGTAATCCATTTGCCATTCCTAGTAAAAATGTTCCAGATACAGAGTGCTTACTCCATAATATT
Source organism: Chitinophagaceae bacterium (assembly GCA_947379895.1). Taxonomy (GTDB): domain Bacteria; phylum Bacteroidota; class Bacteroidia; order Chitinophagales; family Chitinophagaceae; genus Parasediminibacterium. Next base: position 2,655 of record CANCPA010000044.1, read on the forward strand.
CTAATTATTGCATATAGCTTATCTGTAAATAATTGAATAAAAGGAGGATTTAAACTTTTTCGAAAGATTCGTTGATAAATAACAACCAATAAAATAATTGACCCTAGAATAATAGATGCTTTTTGCTGAATAGCAGCAATAAAAATATGTCGACCTAATATTCCAAAAAACAAGCCTAATAATGAATAGGTAACAATCCGTCCAAGATGATATAAAAGTATCGAAATTCGTTTTTCGAAAGTGGGCAAATGCTGTACAGGAACAGACATCGCAAGTGGCCCGCACATACCTACACAGTGAAAACTGCTGATTAATCCTAGCAAAAATGCGGAAAAGAACATTTTAAGAGAGTTTCTTCAAAAACAAGTATTAATTTATTGAAACAGGCACTTCAGAATGATATAACTTACTATTATCTGTCCAATCAATCTTAACAGTATAGTTCCCTTTTACTATTTTTTGCAAATCAATATCTTGCTTTCCGTTAGTATCTGTAGTCAAATCAATCTTTCGATCATTTGAAAGATTTGATGGGCAATAAAATAATATTTTGCCTTTAATTATCTTGTTGCTCATTTCTTGAGGTAACTGAACTACAATAGCAGACTGAGTTTCTATAACAGTTGCCTTTGAACTTAATGCATTTGCATTTTTGGTTCCATCAATGACTTGCTGATAAGCAATTTCATCCTTATAGTATTCATTGCTTACCAAATCAACAGGTACACTAAAACAACGATAAACCATATAGGACATCATACTAGCAAATAATGCAAATACTACCAATAATTTATTACCCCAATTCATGCTAATTATTTTAAATTTTAAATTGTATGTTTTAAATTAGTATTACTAATTAATTACCCTGCATCTTGTAACCTGCAATCTGTTAATTAATAATTGGTCCCAAGAAATTAGTACTAATTATATCAATTTTCTCACTTCCCTGATAAAGACCAATCTTTATCTTTGTTTTACGGTTACGTAACATTTCTTTCGGCAATACAACAAAGAAATTACCAGAACTCTCATCTTCTTTTTTCACATTGATTGTCTTCCCACCAATGATCGTAATTAATCCTTTTTCCGTTTCCATCTTCAAACTTAATGGAATATTCCGGATTGTTTTATTTGCAATTTTAATATTGTACAAGTTTGAAATACTATCTGTGCCTCTTTCTTGATACAGCATTCCTGGAGTTCGCATGATAGTGGCATCTACATCTTTTCTAGTCACTAACAAGGTGACTAATATAATAACCAAAACACTCAACAGACCTGTATACAATTTCATACGGGTAGTATAATGTAAGGCCTCTCTATTTACAATATTATTTTCTGAAACATACCTCACCAACCCATTTGGCTTGTTTATTTTTGCCATTATACTGTTGCAAGCATCAATACAAGCTGTACAGCCTACACACTCCATCTGTGTGCCATTTCTGATATCAATACCTGTAGGACAAACCCGCACACATTCATGACAATCAACACAATCGCCCGAATCAGTATCACCTTTCTTAAATTGTTTGTTTCTAGGTTCGCCTCGATTGTAATCATAAGCTACAATCATTGAATTCTTATCCAATAATACACTTTGCAGTCTTCCATAAGGACATACTACCATACAAACCTGCTCACGAAAAAATGCATATACACCGTAAAATACACTTGAAAAAATCATTAATGAAGTAAATCCTCCTACATGTGCACTAATAGGTTCTACCATTATTTTCCATAATTCCTTCACTCCAATGATATAAGACAAAAAGAAATTAGCAATAACAAAGGCTAATAAGAAAAAGACAATGTGTTTAAAACCTTTCCTTACTATTTTACTAGTTGTATAAGGGGCATCATTGAGAAGTTTTTGTTGCGCGGCATCCCCTTCTATCAGATATTCTACTTTTCTGAACAACATTTCCATGAATACAGTTTGTGGACAAACCCATCCACAAAACAATCTACCAAAAGCGGCTGTAAACAGGATGATAAACACAATAAAGGTTACCATGGTCAGCCCAAATATGAAGAAATCCTGTGGCCAGAAAATCTTTCCTAAGATGATAAACTTAGCATTTGGAATATTAAAAAGAAATAATGGCTGTCCATTATATTCTATAAAAGGAAGCCCAAAGAAGAGGATAAAAAAGAACCAACTTACATACGTCCTGTAGTTATAAAAACTCCCTTTGGGCTTCTTTGCAAAAATCCACTTTCTTCCACCACTCTTATCCACTGTTGCAAGACTATCACGAAATGATTCTGTCTCTTGTACACCGGTATAATTAATCTGACTGCTCATTATTTTGCTATAAAATTTCAACTTTTCCAAAAATGGAAATCTAATCTATCCTTTTTCTATTTTTTTGTCGAATCTACTTTAGCTGCTTTAGTAGTATCTGCCTTTGCAGCATCGGCACTAGCTTCTTCCTTATATAAAGATCCTTGAGGCGCTTTACCATTAGCAGGATTCGTTCCATGCAAAGACTTCACATAACTAGCCAATTGAGCAATCTGAATAGGAGAGAAATCATCTTTCCAGCTCTTCATACCCTTATCAGGCCAACCATATTTAATTGTTTTAAATACATCTTTTATACCACCACCATGTAACCAATAATCATCCGTAAGATTTGGTCCTACACTTCCTGCTCCAGAAGGAAGGTGACAAGCAGCACAAATTGTTTCAAACGTCTTTTTTGCAGCAGCTAGACTAGCTTGATCAGTTAATAATTTTACTGTATTTTCATCTACATTATTTGCAGACTTTTCCAAATATGCTGCTTTTTCTGCATCGGCTTTAGCTACAGAGATCTCATATTCTTGCTTACTTAAAGGCGCAGATTCAGCAACGTGATATCTGTATAGATAAATACCTGCAAATACTATACAGCAATAAAAACCGTATAACCACCATGGTGGAAGCTTGTTATCTAACTCTCTGATGCCATCGTAGTTATGTCCTAGGTCGATATCGGCTTCTTGATGAATTGGTTTAAATCTATTTAAATTATCCCACCAATTCAATTCAGCTTCAGGCACCACCTCATCTGAAGAAGCAGAAACAATAGCTTTCTTTTCAACTACTAAAAATGCCCTTAAAACAAACAATAAAATAATAATAATTAACACTTCTAAAAACACTACACTTCCTAACAAATAGAAAGCAGTTTCAGATACACCATTTAAGCTGCTACTTAACGAAACAGCTCCTTTTGCAGCACTTGCAGTGTCGGTTGCGGCTTTATCCTGCGCCATCAGGCTAAAAGAACTTAATAAACCAACTATAGTCAATACTGTTGCAAATCCACCTGATTGGGATTTCTTATCTTTATTTAGCTTGATAAAAGCTGAGCTAATAACCAGTTTTGCCAAAAAAGCGATTACCAAAGCCAATGCTACAATCACTAAAGAAAGTATCAAAACAAAAGGATTTGATAAGGAAGAAGGGGCCTTAGGTCCCTGAGCCCATAAACTAGCTGTACTTGTTAGTAGCAATGCAATTGGCAGCATTATTTTTTTAAATATATTTCGCATATAGATTAATTGATAGATTGAATAATGTTATACGTTTAAAGGGATTTGTTTAATCTCGTCAATTAATTTCTTATCAGCTTTCAATGCCCAAACAAGCATAATGATAAAAAAAGAACTGAATATTACAAATGAAGCAATACCATAGATGCTTACACTGCTTATTTTTTCGAGGTAATGAATAAATTTCATGTCTGTTGTTTATTTCTGTTAATTTAATTTCCTTAAAAATGCCCTGTCCACGAGGGACAGGGTATTTAGAAAGCGGTATAATTAAGGGCTATTAGTTACCTAGAACTGCAGCATCAGCTACTACCTTTTTTGTTTCCTTTGGTGCTGCTTTAATATCCTTACCTAATCTTTGTAAGTATGCAATCAAGGCTACGATTTCTCTAGCAGGTTTCACTTCTAGCTTATCAGCTTTAAGTCTTGCCACAATTTCATTTGCTTGAGCTTCCGCATCTTTATTACATTGGTCCTCATAACCTACAGGATATGGTACACCTAAAGTTCGCATTGCCCAAATCATTTTTGGTGTTTGGAATGCATTAATGTCATTTTCAAATAACCATGGATAAGATGGCATAATTGATCCTGGAGACATTGATTGAGGATCTTGCATGTGATTAAAATGCCAGCTATCAGGATATTTTGCACCTAATCTAGCTAAATCGGGTCCTGTTCTTTTTGATCCCCATTGGAATGGATGGTCATAAACAAATTCACCCGCTTTTGAATATTCACCATAACGAGCCACTTCATCTCTAAATGGTCTTACCATTTGTGAGTGACACAAGTAACAACCTTCACGGATATATACATCTCTACCATGCAACTCTAAAGGGGTGTAAGGTTTTACACTGCTGATTGTAGGTATATTTGATTTAACCAAGAAAGTAGGGATAATTTCAATAGCACCACCAATAGCAACGGCAATCAAACTGAAAAATAACATTTGCAATGGCCTGCTTTCAATCCATCTGTGCCAATATTCCTTGCTATGTGTTTCTAATACCTTTGGCAATGCCGCAGCTTCAGCAGCTTCGTCACCAATAAAGCTTCCTTGTCCAATAGTCTTAATCAAGTTATAAGTCATTACTATTGCACCAATTAAATATATTAAACCACCAATACTTCTAGCGATGTACATAGGTAGAATGTGCGTAACTGTTTCCAAAAATTGGAATTTCAATTGACCTTCTTCAGTAAAACTCTTCCACATCATTGCCTGAGTAAATCCAGCCCAATATAATGGAACAGCATATAATATAATACCAATTGTACCTAGCCAAAAGTGTGTAGTAGCTAACTTTTTAGAATAAAGCTCTGTATTCCACAACTTAGGAATCAAGAAATATAAAACACCGAAAGTCATGAAACCATTCCATCCTAATGCGCCAATGTGTACGTGTGCAATTGTCCAATCGGTAAAGTGAGAAATAGCATTTACATTCTTTAAACTCAACATAGGTCCTTCGAAAGTTGACATACCATAACAGGTAACAGCAACTACTAAGAACTTAAGTACAGGTTCTTCACGAACTTTATCCCAAGCACCACGGAGTGTAAATAAACCGTTTAACATGCCTCCCCAACTTGGAGCAATCAACATGATGGAGAATACAGTACCAAGCGATTGAGCCCAATCAGGTAAAGCAGTATATAATAAGTGGTGAGGTCCAGCCCAGATATAAAGAAATATCAATGCCCAAAAGTGAACAATTGATAATCTGTAAGAATAAACAGGCCTGTTTGCCGCTTTAGGCAAAAAATAATACATCAAACCAAGGTAAGGAGTTGTCAAGAAAAAGGCAACGGCATTATGACCATACCACCATTGAACCAAGGCATCTTGAACACCTGCATACAAACTATAACTTTTCAAGATAGAAATTGGCAATTCCAAAGAGTTTACAATATGCAACATTGCTACAGTTACCCAAGTTGCGATGTAAAACCAAATAGCTACATAAATATGACTCTCTCTTCTTTTTATTAATGTACCAAACATATTGATACCAAAAAGTACCCAAACAAGCGCAATTGCAATATCAATTGGCCACTCCAATTCGGCATATTCCTTACCGGTTGTACATCCAGCCCAAAGTGTTAATGCTGCAGCAAGAATAATTAATTGCCATCCCCAAAAATGAATTTTACTCAATGCATCACTAAACATTCTCGCTTTACATAAACGCTGTAAGGAATAATAAACTCCCATGAAAATACCGTTACCTACAAATGCAAAAATCACGGCATTTGTGTGAACGGGTCTCATTCTTCCAAATGTAGTGGGTGCAAAACCCATACTTAATGGGGGATAATAAATTTCAACCGCAATCCATAAACCGGCTAACATGCCTACTAGTCCCCAAACCATTACTGCGTAAGCAAACCATTTAACCGTTTTGTTGTCGTAATAGAACTTTTCTACCTGCATACAATTTTTCTTTTTGTTATTGTTTATTGTTTATACCTAATTTAAACTATTTATTAATTTCTTCTTTTACGGGCTTATCATCAAATAGGATCCGATAAGGAGGGGAAAAGCTATCTTCAAATTGCTTGTTTTTAACTCCCCACAGGAAAGCAGCCAAGAAAATTGCTGCAACGCTTATACTGGCAAACAGTAATACTATAATTACACTCATGTTTTTTAATTGTGGTACAAAAGTATTTCGACTTCTTCTAAAGATTAGTGACAATGGTTAGTATACAACATGACTTTGGTCAACTTATTGTATTTTATTTGCTTTAAGTGCTTGAATATGTGAAGAAGTGGGATATTTTTCCGCATTTACCAAATTGAATAAAAGTGTTGTAACGCTGTTTTATTTAATCATAAACTTCAAATTAGAACAGTCAATAAATTTAATTATTTCAAAATTAAAATTTCCTTGAAGCAAACTAAGTATTACATAAATTTCAATAAATGATTATTAAAAAAGAAATATATGAACTTTAAAACTATAACCACTACTTTCACCGAATCCACAATATCAACATACAACAATATTTATTATACCGCCCCCAATAAAGGCAAATAAAAAAATCTCTGTAGCTGTCTTCCTCGAAAAGATTATGCATGAATCAAAGTTTTTAGTCAAAGCAATTTTTGCATTGACATAAAAATTGATTTTGTATGCCTTGCGAAATTCGCAACAACATAAAAGTTGATTTTATATGCCCTGCGAAATTCGCAACAACATAAAAGTTGATTTTATATACCCTGCGAACTTCGCAACGACATAAAAGTTGATTTTATATGCCTTGCGAACTTCGCAACAACATAAAAGCTGATTTTATATGCCCTGCGAACTTCGCAATGATTTGAAACTTATCAAAAGCCTACTGTACATGCAGTATGATTATTATTTAAAACTTAAAAAATAAAAAAAATGAATAAAATGAACATGTTTGAACGTTTTTTTAGTGACCTATTTTTGGGGCCACGGATTATTGACGCTCGCCTTCAGGTATTTTTACGGTTGGTAATTGCATCTTTAACGGCTGATAATCTTGACGGTACTTTTACAGCACTTATTGCTTCGCTTACTACTGCCTACACCTCTTACTTTGGTAATTTTGAAACCAAGAATTTAACTATTGCTGAACGTATCGGAAAAACAAGAGGTCTGGAAATCGAATGTAAACTATTTGCAGACACAGTACGTAGAAAACACAGTACGATAGAAGCTGTTTATGCTGAAGGTTCAGCTGTTTATCTTGAGTTTTTCCCTTATGGATTAACAGAAATTAGTATCCTGACCCGTACTAATATTCAAGTTATCAGTCACAGGTTTGCCACTAAGGCTACTGAATATAAAATGACTTTGGGTGGGCAATCTTTTGCTGATTTATTTAATGGACTTGAAACTGCAATAAATACTGCTTTAGGAGCACAAGATACAAAAAAGTCGAATGTAAGCTCGATAACCACTGATTTAATCGTAAGTAGACAACCAGTAGAAGACCAATTGATGAAAGCTATGTTTACAGTAGGAGCAAAATTTTGGCCCAATCAAACTATCTGTCGTTCTTATTTTGACTTTAGCGTTCTTTATGGAAAAAAGAATAGTCAAAGTGTAGTGGAACATGGAGTTGTGCTAACAAAATCTTCGGCAGTATGTATTGACACCGGAATAGATCCTAGCGCAATATTTACAATGAAAAATAAGTCAGATTTTCCCTTAACGTTCTTTGCTACTCATATTGTGGATGGAGAAGCTGTAGGTGTATCGTTCGTTTTGGAGCCACATACACAACAGGTAAATACTTTTGCAGACTTTAAAGCGGCTGACATGCTTTTTTTATATGTAAAAAATGAGACAGAATATTCTGGTAATTGGGAAGTGAGGATGGACTAGTTAGTGGTTAATTGCTGATTAGTTACTTACTCATGTTACGCAGCATTTAAACAATTAATAAAGATTTACCACAATAGGCACATAGAATTTTATTCTAGTTTAGATAAGAAAACATAGAAAAAAAGTTTCACTTTTTTACACTCGAGTCTATGTGAACTTAAAGTGAAACGCTTTTTACCTTAGATATTGTTTTCTATGTGCCTTATGTGCCTATGTGGTAACCATTTTTTTGCAATTTTTGAACTTGCGTAAGGTGAGTTACTTAAATAAATAAAAAAAGAGGTTGCTTTTGAATAATCCCTTTAATCATATCGGTTAAGGGGATTGTTATTTTGGGGAAGAGGGTAATTTATCATTTAAATAGGCATATAATGATTAATGATTTGTTGGGGAATGTATAGGTAAAAGAGCAAACCGAATTATTTCACTTTTCTAATTTTTTCTAAATTGAATTTAACCAGTCATTCAAATCTTTATCCTCAATGTCAGATTGCTCGGATTTATCAAAAATTGAAAGTAGAAAAACTTTTGATTGAAAGACTTGAAAATGTGTGATTACTCTTGCACCCCCTGATTTGCCTTTTCCTTTGGATGCAATAGAAATTCGAATTTTGAAACAGTTGTTTCCAAGGTTTTTACCCTGTTCAGGATTTTGTTTTAATGACAAAACAAGAGCAGTAAACTCACTTTTTAATGATGGGAATTTTTTAGAAAGACGTTTTAATTGTTTTTCAAATAAAGAAGTGACCTCTATACTATAATTCATTGATAAGTTGGTCAGCAGTTTTTAAATTTAATTTCCCTTTTTTTGATTGCTTTACTTCCTTTACAGCTTTTCTAAACTCATTCAAAAATTTCGCCTTTGACTCACTGATAGCCTCAGCTTTTACAAAAGGGATATTTTGTAAAAGTTCCATTACCAAATCAGCTTTCTCGTCCTTTATATTCAATAATACTTTCATACTCAAATTGTTAATTTAAACTATATTAAGGTACAAATCTAAGTATAAAAATCTTCCATTTTCTTTAATGAATTTCTGGGATAAATCAATAGCCCTAAAACAGGTATAATAGTAAGTGCAATTAATGTTCTTGATGTTAATTACTGAAAGTGTTTTAGAAATTAGGTACAAAAAAAAGGGTCTTCCTGTAGAAACAGGACGACCTCTAACGATTGCTTGCCATATGAAAAATTCTTATATTATCTTTTAGCTTTTTAAAGTGGCTTAACTTTCTCTTACAAATCTCAAAACCGATGTTGCTATTTGCAATTGTTACACAAATATAGAATCATTTAAAAGTTGAGGCAAACCATATTTTAGATGATTTAATGACAGCAAAACAATTAATGAAATTAAAGAATCCTTTGCTGTATTGCATTTCAGGAGATAACGAAAATGATATCCAAAGAAAAAACAAGGCTAAAAAAAGATAAAAAAAGCGAAACATTTCTATTCAAAATAAGATATTGATAAGAATTAGTACTTTTTATACCTCCTTCAGCCAACCTGTTTATCTAAGTAAATATTGCTTTATTTCTTTACGTGAATCTCTTTCTTTAATGGTTTGACGCTTGTCGTGGTCTTTTTTGCCTCTTCCTAATCCTATTTCTATTTTTACGAGTTCATCATCATTAAAAAAAACTTTCAAGGGGACAATTGTAAAACCTTTCTCTTTAATCTTAGATTCTAACTTTTTTAGTTCCTTTTTATGTAATAAAAGTTTACGATCGTGAACAGAAATGTGATTATTCGTTGTTCCTAGTTTATATTCGGCAATATAAAGACCCCTCACCCACAACTCATGATTTTCGAACAAACAAAATGCATCATTAAAACTAACCTTACCTTCTCGTATACTTTTAACCTCTGTCCCCATCAATACCACACCCGCTTCTAACTTATCTTCAATAGCATAGTTGAAATAAGCCTGTCTGTTATTCATTTCTTTTGCCATAACTAATTAGTGGTTAGTGATAAGTGATTAGAAATAAAAGAAAAAAAGAAGAGCAAAAAGAATAGACTCTTTATACTCTTCTATTTTATAAAATACTCTTCTATGTTCTAAAATACGTTTCTAGTTTCTAAATAAAACAATTAATTGTGAGAGCCTATCTTTTAACTCTTTTCTATCTAGAATAAAATCAAGGAAACCATGTTCAATCAAAAACTCACTACGTTGAAATCCAGGAGGCAGATCCTTCTTAATTGTTTCTTTAATTACACGAGGACCCGCAAATCCGATTAATGCGCCCGGTTCTGCAAAGTTCAAATCCCCTAGCATACCAAAACTTGCAGAGATTCCACCAAAGGTAGGATCTGTTAAAAGAGAAAAATAGGGAAGCTTTGCATCGGCAAGTTGAGATAACTTACCACTTGTTTTGGCCATCTGCATCAAACTAAAGGCACTTTCCATCATTCTTGCACCACCACTCTTGCTAATTACCAACAAAGGAAGTTTATGTTTGATACAATAATCAACGGCTCTACTAAACTTTTCACCCATTACACTTCCAAGACTACCACCAATAAATTCGAAGTCCATACAAGCCACTACAATTCCCTCTTCATTTACATTACCCACAGCCACTCGCATACTGTCCTTAAGGTCTGTCTTTTCATGAATATCGTCTAACCGCTTCTGATAGCTTTTAAGATCTGTAAAGTTTAATAAATCCTTACTTCTAATGTTATCAAATAGCTCAGTAAACTCTTGGTTATCGAATAATATGTCATAATACTCATCACTACCAATTCTATGATGATAATTGCATTTTGAACAAATAAACAATCCTTCTTTTAAATCAGCAGTCGTAGAAATAAAATTACATTCCGGACATTTATTCCATAACCCTTCAGGGGTTTCCTTTTTCTCGGCGGTAGATGTTAAAATCCCTTTCTTTCTTCTTTTAAACCAACTCCTTCTCCCCGTTTCTTCCTGATGTGCTTGTTCTAAACCTGTCAAAATGTTATCCATACTGTTCAAATATTCGTTATTTTTAGTAAAATCTGCTTGTAGGAAGCCGTGAAGGTAATGATATTTTAATATTTCACCTTTTCAATTGTATAATTCAATTTTATCTACCCCACTTTTTTTTAAAATTTCATAATATATACAAGATTAAATCTTAACTACTTTTTAGTTTCTTGATTTATTGCTTAAAAAAAACCTTACTCAACATCAACTTTTCAGATTGAATTTTCATTACATAAACTCCTTTCATCATATTACTTGGCAATGGAATAGTACATGTATTAATGCCTGCATTTAATTGAACCCTTTTACTAATTACTATTTGACCTTGTACATTCAATACAATTAAATTTGCTGTAGTTACTACATCACTATTAATATTTATATTCAATCGATCAACAACAGGATTAGGGTTTATATTTAAAGAAAAAGAATTGCCGCTATTTTGGGACGACAAAACATTACTATATAAACAAACCCCGCTTTTCAGCACCTCCTTTATTCTATAAAAATATCTGAATGTAGAGTTTATGAAATCTAAGTCTCTAAATTTATAGATAGCCTCATTATCATTACTTATTGGTATTGATTTGATTGAAAGAAAATCTAGTCCATTTACACTTCTTTCTACTTCATAAAAAACAGATGCATCATTATTATTGGTTTTCCATTGCAGGGCAGCTGCATTATTTTGATAAGAAACTTTGAAGTATTCAAACCCAATCGGCAAAGCAGGGGAATTACTTATGAGCAACTTCAACTGTACAGGCAAATGTTCACTCATCATAAATAAAGAATTTAGTACATCAGGGGGAACAGAAACATTTGTAGGTGCATCATTTATTGCCACCCCTGTGTGCAAGCCATCCTGACCTATTACTTTGAGAGAACTAGGAATATATAAGACATTTTTATTGCCTTGCATAATGGGTCTACTACAAAGTATATGATCGAACCAAGCAGTCATTGTATTTGTAGAGGCACAATCGCCAGGATCAACTCGCCTAGTACTCTGTGTAAGATAATTAGCAAATAATTGGGGGCTACCTGCCCAATCACCTAACTTATTTGTGGGCTCATAAAAACGAGTAATTGTATCCGTTGGATTAATCATTGCTTGAAAACAAGCTTCAGAGGAATTTTGAGTATTGAAATCTCCTAAGAAAAGATAATTCCCTTCCTTCTTTACATTTGTACTCAACCACTTCATTGCACCCTTAATTTGAGTTGCTCTTTTAGATGCCGAAGATGCTCCTGAAGCATCATGTACCACTATAACATTCAGAAAAATAGTATCGTGCAAAGTGGCTAAAGTAGGACTCTTATAAAATAATTTATGTAAATTAATATCGCTAATACTATTATCCGCTGTGTAAATACTCGTTGTACCTATGTAACCAAACTTATTCTTTTTATAATAAAGCGTATTCACTTTTTTATAGCCCGAAACATTTGTATAAGTTGTATTTGCATAGCAACCTGTACAAACACTATCCATTATATGTTTTTGCATAGAATCGGAAGCAAGCGTAACAGGTGTACCTAACATTTTTTGGAAGGAAACAATATCAGGTGCGCGCAAATAACTCAAAATATTTACCAGAAAAGTATTCTTTAAAGGAGAACCCTCGAGAGGGCAAGATTTAGTAGAAGCTGTTCCATAGTTATTTATATTATAAGACAATACTGTAATGGTGTCAGAGAAAACAGATTGACAAAATGAATTTTCAATTAGACAAATAAAAAGGGTGACAAAAAGAAAGCAATGTTTCATAAAGTTCTAAAACAACAAAGTTATTGGTTGTTAATGATTCAAATGCAAAGTAGATTAGGCTTTAACACTAAACTTAAGAAAACGTTTTTTATCACTTCAAGAAAAATTTGAGCGAAACTTTATAACCCAATACAAGTTGAACAATTATTAAAAAACAAATTAATCATTCAACTATAAGCAGCTACTCAACAATTAAAACCACTAAAACACGTTTACTTAATTTATAATCACCTTCATTAATTTATCATTATCTAATTGCAACCAATAAACACCCTTGCTAACTGAAGAATCAAAACTTACAGAAAGTGTATTTGAATCCATCAATTTCTTAGCACTCCAAACCTTTTTTCCAGCTAAATCAAATAGTTTTAAATCGACCAATCGATTTATAATAACAGTACTTTTAACAATACAATTACTACCTACAATTGGATTAGGGTAAATTGACCACATTGCCACATTGCCAATCCATCTTACAAATCTGATTCCTAATTCTTGCGAACTGCCAAGATTATCAACTTCGACTAATTTGTAATAGTTATTGCCTTTATCAGGCATATTATCTATCCATTTGTATGAATGGGTTCCGTCTCCTAAAGAATTAATGGTTGCAATTTGATCAAAATGAATACCATCAATACTATGTAAAACTAAGAAGCTATGGTTATTCTGCTCATTTAAGGCAGTCCAACTTAATTGAATGTTGTCTTTTTTCCACTCTGCTTGATAGTTTACCACCCGTAAAGGAAGTAGCGAACAATCTGATGTTATTTGAACACTATCAAACACAGAAACATCAAGATTTGATTGACGAGAACAAACTGCCATTCCAAACAACATATTATTATTCATCATAAACGTATTGGTACCAATGGTTTCCCATACTGTAGTATCTAGCGAGGCATAAGCGGTAAAATCAGATCCATTTCTATCAATCCTCAACCATACAGGAATATCAAGGGCAATTGAAGTTCCAACAGTACTAGTACCTCCCCCCGTAGTAGTTCTAGCTAAGGAATAAGCATTCCTTTGTCCATCTACAAAAACAGAAAAATGCTTTGAATTTGTAGCATTTGATTCCCTAATCATCAGCCCAACTTTGTCAGCAGGATTTCCTCCTGCATTTGCACCGAATTGCCTGCTCACTAATCTTGCCACTATGCTTGTAGCAGTTGAACAACTTATAGGTTGATATAAATAATTGAACCCATCAATAGTACTTCCAATATTATTACCTGAACCTGCTACTGTATATCGTTCAGTAGGCACATCGTAAGTGGCATAACCATTAGTAGCTGTTCCTAAATCTTCATCTACCCAAGGACTAGGAGGTGCAGAAGGTATAATGAACGATATAGTTGCTTTTCCGGTACCTCCATTATTTATTGCATAAACAATAACCGACGTAGTTGCGGCTATTGTGGGAATCCCTGTAATTAAACCTGTTGTTGTATCTAGTTTCAATCCTAAGGGTAATGTTGAAGACTTAAAAAAATAAGGTGAATTAGTTGCATTAATTGCAAAGGAAAAAGTTTGCCCAACTACACCATGTGCACTTGCAGGACTTATTACTACAGGAACAGGAGGTTTTGAGACAATAATTACAAGTGTAGCTGATGCACTACCACTAACATTTGTAGCCTGAATGGAAAGTCGAATTGTATCAATCTTCAAAGGCACACCTGATATTACTCCTTTTACAGTATCAATAGTTAAACTTGCAGGCAAAGAGAGGGCTGTATAAGAAAACGGAGAATTTGTTCCACCAATTTGATAACTGAAGGGAACGCTCATATATGCTTTAGCGGTATCTGTCGCGTTCAAAACAGGCTTATTTGGATTGATGATGACAAGTGTAAAAGTACTTTTTCCGGTACCTACTGAATTAGTAGCAGTTATTGGAATTAAATAAGTGCCTGCCATATTTGGTGTACCCGAAATTATACCATTAAATTTATTTAGATTCAATCCTGAGGGAAGATTAGAAACCGAATAGCTACTTGGTGAAAAAAGAGCTGATAGTGTATAAAAATAAGGAATACCGAGATAAGCAGTATCAACACCTGTATTCGTCAATATTGGTGACTTATTTTTGAATCCTGCCGTAGACACTTCCATCGAATTATAACTTTCTCCGTTTGCATTTATTGCACTAACAACATAAAAATAAGTGGTACCCGCAGTAATACTATTGTCGACTATGGTAGTGTCGACAACCAAAGACTTGATTACACTGTAAGGACCTCCGGAAGTTGTAGAACGCTTTATACTATACGTATTTGCACCCGAAGCATCTCTCCAATTTAAAGTTACTTTGGTACCTTTTATAGTACTAATAAATAATAACAGAGGCGTTGCAGGCACAGGTGCCGAATCGATATATTTATCTAAGTATAAAACTTTTGTAGATACAGGAGCAATGGCAACGTTGTTAGTTATTATTGTACCTGATGAAATTTCTGTAGCAGAAACTAATCCCTTCGGCACTTGCAAAGTGAAATTGTTTGACCTATAATTCATTCCAATTAAGAACTTTCCAAACCGTAAGGCATAGGCATCGGCTTTTCCAATTAAAGGCTGATAGTAAGTATTTGAAATAGGTGTAGGCGGCGTCATAAACCCATTAGCCGCAACCGGCAACTTTTCATTTGCATAAATATTTATCGGCTTATCGGGAGGCATATAGGTGGTTCCTCCCATCCCATCTACATAGTTAGGACGCGTTATATATTGCCCGGCATAGGTAAAAAAAGGCGTAGTTTCCAAGACTCCATATTGATCATAAGTAGGCGTACTGTAATGAAAACGAGCGATTCCATTAATTGCACTTTGTGCTTTTGATTGCCAATATGGTTCAATCCAAAGTTTTTCATCACCCTTTTTCATGGCGGCAATACCATTTTCCTCATCTGACCAAACAAAATCGGGTTGACCATCCGTCATTGGCAAACGTTTTCCATTATCAGCAGCTTTAGCAATTAAGGCATAATCACTAAAAATATCCAACCCTTCAGGAATAATCGCTAAGGCATTAGTAAGGCAGACAAAAAACTGATTATCTGCTAAACACTGCTTAGCATAGGCAATACAATCAGGATCCATTGTAGCAGCAGCTACAATCAACGGCCCTGCATTTCCTGTTTGATCCCCATAAGCGAAATCATTTGCATAGTCTCCATCCACTTCAGAACGACCTCGCCAAGCCAACAAACCGATGCCTTCCATCCCACGATAATAATTGGTGCCACTCGCTTGAACTGCTTGCCGACGAAAAGGAATTCTTGCTTTCAGCATTTTAATAGCTTGCTGCCTAAATATCTCATTCCCTGTATATCGATAATAATGTGCGGCGTGTCGTTGCATTTCTCCATAAGCAAGACCCACATATCCAAATTCTCTCGACAATCCTTTTTGAGTAACCTGATAATAATTGGAACCTGCCAACAAAGTACTTGTGTTATTTACGGTATCATCGCTAGATAGAAATGGTGTAATTCCAACAGATTCTGTCAAGTATCGCTGAGCTATTTCCTCAGGGAAAGCCCTTGAATCACTTAATGCAAGCAATCCTTTATTTGCCTTATAAATACTTTCATCGCCAAGAATAGCCTGATTAGTAATAAACCTTCTATTAGTTCTGCCAAAGTCTCTACTAGCAACTAGCATATCACCCCATGCTTGACGATGTGTCTTTGTGCCACCATCTGTACCATAGTTTACTGTGGCATCAAATACATTCTGAAGTTGAGTGCGTAGCAAATAAATGGCATATCCTAAATGACCAAATCGTCCGCCCCATCCTTCATTTCCACCTGCATAAACAGCAGTATTATCGGCATAATAATCGGTAGCAAAGGCATCTAGTAAAGCAATTACTTTAGTAACTACAGCTGAATTATTGTACCCATTCATCCCCACAACAAAATATGATTTAGCCAAATATTCTACATCGGTAGTTGTAAATAGCGATGTATTTGTAGCTGTCGTTAATCTGTTGGTAATACGGTTATTTACTTGAGTATAATAGGTCCCTCCTTTATTCATTACAGAGATAGCAGGAGTTGGCATGACTGTAGTTGTAGGCGTGGAACCTTGAACTTCATTACTTATATCTAGATATGGGTCTGTATGAGAATAAGCTTTATATATTGCTCGGGACGGCTTAGTCATGTATAACTGATAGTTACCATTTGGAGGCGCTCCTGTACCTAGTCCATATAAATAGCCCGTAGAAATAATTTTGAGTGTAACAACTGTTTTTCCCTTCGTAAAAGACAAAGGCAATAAAGTAGTTGTATAAAAGAAACGTCCTGGAAGTGGCTGTTTGGCACCCACACAATTCAATGGAGTGTAATCTCCCTCATGCCGATAACCTACCTGATAACTTATTCCTTTATCAACTGCATAAAGATATAAACGCCCCGTAGTGGTCAGTACCTGATCATCGCCTCCCCATAGTTTTAGTGTAAAATAATTACGCTTAACAGAATCAACTTTGAAAGTAAAAGTTAGATTACCCCCATAAATACTTGAAGTGGCAGGGGGCAGGCACTGACGTGCGGATTGACCAAGATTTCCAGCTAAAATTTTTGTATTTGAGGCAATTAAACCATGTCCTTTTTCTGAGTTAGTGTCGCCAAAAGAGAGGGTGTCATTAATTTGCGCTGATGTTATACCAACAATTGATAAGAGAATAATTAACAAATAATATTTAGTAGTCATCTTTTAAGAATTACATTTTGGGGCGATTAGGTAAGGTATTAGGTTTTATGTTTTACGCTATTTATTTCCATCTTTTTTAACCTCATCAAAGCTTCCATGTAGTAATAATCCGCATAATTAATGGAGGCATCCACTTCACTATTATGAGGCTTATGTCCTGTAGAATGCAAAAGTATCGCATCATTCACATTTCCACTCAGATTTTTGGGTTCAGAAATTCCCTTTAACATCGCAACGGCCTTTTCTTTATAAAACTCTTGTTTTGTTTTATCAGTCATGTAACTTGACAATTCTAAGAGTGCTGATGCAGTGACGGCTGCCGCTGAGACATCCTTTGGTGTGTTTGGAATTGATTTATCATCAAAATCCCAATAAGGAATCATATCTTTTGGTAACCTCTTTAAATAGATTCCTGCTACTTTTTGCGCAAAATCTAGGTATATTGGATTACGTGTCTCTCGATAGCACATTGTGAACCCATATATAGCCCACGATTGCCCCCTTGCCCACATTGATGAGTCACTATAACCCTGATGAGTAATGCCTTTAATTTTTTTACCTGTCAAACTATCATAAACTATTACATGATAGCCTGAATAGTCTTTACGAAAATGATTTTTCATTGTTTTCGTTGCATGACTGACAGCAATATCATACAGCTTTTTGCTACCTCCATTCTTTGACGCCCAAAACAACAATTCTAAATTCATCATGTTATCCATTATTGTATTGTGCCCTCCGAGTGACTTTACTTCTCGTGGCCAAGAGAGAATAGTACCTACTTTAGGGTTATATAGTGTAGCAAGGGTGTCGGCTGCTGCCAATAATATTTTCTTATATTCTTTATTTTGTGTTAGTAGAAATCCATTACCAAAACTACAATTGATTTGAAACCCTAAATCATGATCATAGGCTGCATTAAATGCCAGGGGTTTTAATTCATTAGAAAACCTTTCAGCAGCGTCTTTCAAACTTGGCTCATGCGAATATTGATAGGCATACCATAGTTCTCCTGGCCAAAATCCGCTTGTCCAATCTTTATAATCAACAAACTTCCAAGCTTTCTTATTTTGATCAATGCTCCTTGGAATGTTATTCATACCAGGTTGAGTGTCTGCTTTCAAAGTCTTTTTAACCTGATCTACACAATATAACAATTGCTTATTCACATTAAAGGCAGTTTGTCCATTTATCCCTGACAAATAAAACAAACAGCTCATTAGCAAAACTAATAAACGATTTTTATCTTGGATTCCACAACAAACTGCCTTAATCTTACACAACATACTCTTATATTTTAAACCGCTCATCAAAGGGCATAGGGCTACTTAAATTAGCGCATTCTCTTATTTTGAAAATTCTAGCTTACCGGCTTTTAATTTTCCTGCCATAATTAATACCCCTGTAGCTAAAAACAACATGTTTATATTTCCATCAAAAGGAACAATCGGAGCTCCATCCCCCGCAGGTGCAGAGTCGCTAGTTCCGGGACCACCTATTCCTGGATCGTCGGCAGGTGTTTGACAATATACTGCTTGTGAAAGACTGATGCCTAACAGCAACATCAGTCCCATTTTCGTTACCCTTTTAATTAATGAATACATAACAATTATTTTAATTGATCATTTTTAATTGAAAATTGAAAGTCCGAGACAAAGCATTTTGCCATAGTATTTCCCTTTTCATCCCTATTTCATACTTTCCTTATAATCTTTTCCCTAAGATTTATAACTTAAAACCAAGGACGCCACCCGCTAAACACTCAAATGCAGGCAGCATCCTATTTGGCCTCTCTCTCTTTTTAGTTTTTAGTGGTTAGTAAAGAAATTAATTTTTAGAAATCTTAACTAACCTTCTCCCACTTACCACTCAGAACTCACCACTAATTTCTACTGAACTGAAAGTGTTGATTGATACACTTGTTCCTTACTGTTAATATTTCTTATGACTACATTGTAAGCACCCTTCGCTAATGAACCCTCAATATTTACTGTATGTGTACCATTTCCGCCTGCATGGGTGATAGTTTGTTCAGCTACCTTTTGTCCCAATGCATTTGTGATACTTACCACATACTTTCCTGCCACTACATTTCCTAATTGAACATTCAGGGTTTTGCCTGTCAATGGATTAGGGAACAAGTTGTAAGTTGTAAGTTGTTGGTTATAGGTCACTTTAGCGATGTTGCTGTAGGCAATTGTTCCGTCTGTGCTAATTGCCTTGATACGGTAGAATGTGGTTGTAACCACGTCTTTATCTGTAGCAGTATAGCTTGCAGTTGCAGTATTCTTAGCAACTTGTTCAGCAATTTGCGTGAAACTTGATCCATCAGTAGATTTCTCAACCTCAAACTTAGCTACTCCCTTCTCTCCTACTGTATTCCAAGTGATTGTTGCCATATTACCATTTGCCGTAGCTGCTGCTACGATGCTGTTTACAGACAAAGTTGTTGGTTTGAACACTACACTAAACCTGTTTTGATAAGTAGCTGCAACCTTTGTATCTGCCGTGAAACTTATCGTGTTCACACCTGCTGCTAATGCAACTGTTGTGTTCTTGTATGCATCACGTAGGTAAGCAGTTAAACCATTGCTTGTATAAGCAGTAGCATCTATTTCTAATTGATAGGTTGTTCCACTCAATGAACCAATGTTTATGCCTAACACATCACTTGCTGTGACAGGTAATCTTCCATCAATACTCAAACTCTTAGTTCCTTCAAGGATTGATAAGTTATCCGATGCATTGCTCATCTTCACATTATCTTCAATGCCTATTGCATTGCTGAATTGTCTTCCAAATACGGCTACTGCTCCATCCATCTTAGCTGTTGCACCGCCACCTTGTTTAATCAAGCTGAATGCCATCTTGCTGTTTGGTGTGATTGCGCCAAATACTGAAGTTCTTGAAGTACTCAATATTGACTTATCAGCTTCTGTAATCTGCAATTGTGGTGATGATGAAGTATTTCCAATCAAGAAACCTTGTCCTGCTTGTATGAATTGTCCGTAAGTAGCATTATTGCTAGAAACTCCACTTACTGCATTATAAGATACATAAGATCCTGTTGAACCCATTGTAGGATCTAAATAATAATACCTAGGATCAATATTTGTTAATCGACCACTTGTGTAAATATTATGGAAATCAATTGGTGCAGCATAAGGATTTGCCACATAAGTGTAACCATTTGATGCTGCGTTTAATCCAATGTTATTTGTATAAACACCATTAGAAACTCCACTTGTAGTATAGGTAACAGTACCTGTAATTAAACTACCGGTTGCTCTTAAGGTAGTAGCAGCGTTCATTGCCAGTTGAGTAGGGCCAGTAACCATCACTACACCTGTAGTGTCTAAGTCGAAGCTTCTATCTCCTCTTATCAATACACGATAAGACTGATAAGGATTCAACAACTCTGTTTTAGTGTTCTTCACGGTATCCCATCCTGCTCTATAATAAAAGGCAGAAGCATTACCTGTTAATGAATGGTCAATGCCATAAGTTGCGTCCACTAAATTATGACGTACAATTGTATCCAAAATACCTGTGATGAACATACCATAGCCTGTGTTTGCATAGCTACCACTTTCTTGCCATGTATTGAATAGGTAATTTGTAGCACTGTACACACCTCCTGAACTAATATCTCTGTATGCACGGAAGCCTTTAGGAATAAAACGTTCTACTGTTACATTTCCAGAAATAGTTCCGGTATTACCACTCGTACCATAAGGAGCTAGGATACCACTATTAGCAATGCTTGAAGATTTCAACACAACATTTCCGTTTGTTGTCAATCGACCTAATTGAAGGGTTAATACTCCAGTAAGATTTAGTTTATTGCTTCCAGAAGTGACTGTTGCACCATTACTATTGTTTAAGGTAAGATTGCTTACTGTTCCTATTCCACTAATTGTTTGAGCAGCCGTACCATTTAATAAAATTGCACCTGAACCACTTACAGTACCGTTATTGATTAACTTAGAAATTACATTCAAAGTGCCATTATTTATAATTGTTACACCTGAAGCAATACTGATATTCTTCACTGACTGAGAAGCTGTAATTGTAGGTTGTTTACTAACCACACCAATTACAGCAGAATCTGTTGCAGAAGGTACATTATTTGTCCAGTTTAAGTAATCACCCCAATCGGTGCTTACAGTACCTGTCCATTGTGTACTTGTAACTACTACATTACCAGTATTACCTATTACATAGTTATTTCTTCCACTTGTAGGAATGGTTAATCCGGTAGCTGTAAGACTGTAATAAGTAGAGCTATCATTTGTAGGTGTGATTGTTTTTGCAGAATTAGCAATCAACCATCCTGCTCCATTATCATAACCCAATTCTGATGATGAAACAGTGTAACCAGTAGAGAATAATGAAGTACTGAAACCATACTTAATGGTGGCAGTAGTTGAAGCAGTTGTACCCAATACAGACCATTGAACCTTTAATACCTGAGTTGAATCGCCAGGTTGTGTGGTATATCCATTATTAACTAAACCAATTGAATAAGCCTGTGTTGCACTAGGTGTAATGATTAACGGCGTATACCCTAATCTTGTACCAACAGGGTACAGCTTAGCTACACCACTTGTAGCAGAAGATTTTAAACCTCCTGCACCATTAATCAATACATAACTACTTGCATTACCTCCGGTAACAGAACCTGCTGTAACCAAACTATTACCGGTAACCAAATCGCCGGCAGTTAAAGTCAATGCACCACTTGTTGTAATGTCATAGCCTTTCAGATTCACATTACCACTATTATTGATAGTTAATGCCGTAATTGTATTAGCAGAAGAAGGCATTTCATTACCAATCGTGTCGATTACTGAACCTAGGTAACTGAAACTATTGCTTGCCAAAGAAGTAAAGGTTGGTATCGTGTTTAAAGACATCTTACCTGAACCCGTCTTATTTTTAGTGATACTTGCACCTGAACCAATTGTTAGATTACTTCCATTAGCAATCGTATAATTAGTAGCAGTAGTTGAGTTAAGCGTCAATGAATTTGTAACAGTAACAGCTTGACTCAAAGTAGGTGCCGCATTCGTAATTACTAAATTACCAATTGTTGCAGGACTAAAAGTTGCTGCAGGAATAGTAGTTGCTGCATTCAATGTCACAGTTGCATTACTCGCATTAATAACTCCAGAAACATGTGTAATTGTGGTTGAATAAATGGAGTAATTAATCCCAGAAGCCAAAGTAATTGTACCTCCATTCAATGTTAACAAGTTAGTGATTGCAATTGAATTGGCGATAGTGATTGCAGTAGTTGCATTATCAATCCGCATACCATAGAAGTAATTGTTTGTAGGTGAAATATAGGCTGTACCCACATTTGCAGATGATGAATTAAACCATAACTGACCAACGCTGTTACCAGATGATGTACCGCCAATAAAGGCATTTGTACTTGCCATTGTCAAAGTTGCAGATGAAGCGTTATTAGGATTTGAAGGTTGAGCTCCAATTTGTATCCCATTGGAATTAGAGAATGCAAATCCACCTGTAGTATTACCTGCAGCAAAAGACAATGAGGTACCAATATAAATACCAACATTATTAGTTACTGTATTATTTGCAATTGTATTTGCCAACTCTAAATTATTAAAGTAAATACTACCACTTAAATATTTAGAAGCTGTTGTATTGCCAATAACTGCACCTGTTACAGTACCATTCGTTGCAGTTCCATCAATAGTAAAAGTTGTAGGAGCTGTAGAATATCCCGCACCAGGATCGGTGATTACGATGATACTATCTGCACCACCAACTGATTTAACTGCAGTTACCAATCCTTTTGCAGGTATTACACCACCTGTAAAAGTTACTGTAGAAACATAGGGGATCAATGCACTACCTACAGAATTCACCGAAGTCATACTTACTAATCCAGAACCTGTAGCAGTACCTGTCATTGATACTTTTCCTGATCCAACATTAGAGAAATTTAGACGACCTGCATTTCCAAAACTTAAGATATTACCTGCAACATTCAGAATATAAGAAGCAGGACTAATTTGATTATAATAAGCACTTGTACCATTATTATTTGCACTATACAAAGTAGCAAAGTCTCCATTTACTGTTACATTTCCTGCCAAAGTTACCGCACCACTTGAACCAATTGCGACAGTAGGTAAATTCAATGTTCCACTAGAACTACCCAAAGTATTACTCGTATTTGAGAAATAGAGTACACTACCTACAGGAAGTGCATTGACTGTAGCAGATGACAATGTTAATGTTGTTCCTGAAATGGCTGTTACAGTAATTGGAACAGTAACATTTATACTTGCCCCATATCCGGTTACATATTGACCAACTACAATATTACTATTGGCAGAGGATAAGGTAACAGTAGCACTTGTACTTCCTTGTGCTGTACCTACAGTAGCTGTTGTTACAGGAGCAATCTTTACACGACCTGTACCACTTACCGTACCTGTACCTGTCAAATTTCCTGTAACCACCACTTCATTCGCACCAATTGAAAGTGTACCACTTGTCATTGTGAGATTTTTGATAGAAGTAGGAACAGAAGATATGGTAACCGTATTACTTCCTGCAGCAATTTCTAAAGTGCTTAATGTTCCACTCCCAGAAATAGTTGCATCATTAGCTGCTGAAGTCATAGATATTTTACCTGTACCAGTGTGTGCGCCTGCATTATTCAAATTTCCAGTAACAGTCAAAGTAAATCCTGCATCCGTCAAAGACCCTGTTGTGATAGTCAGGTTCTTAACTGTTGCAGATGCACCTAATGTATAACTACCTGTACCATTTAGTACTAAAGATGCGGTACCTGAAGCTGGAGCAATTTCTTTTGAAGAGGTATAAGCAGAAGAACCTGAATAAGTAACTACCACCCCTGTACCGTAAACGAGAGCTGTTCCGGTAATGTTTCCAACAATTGCAGCAACTGTTCCATTTGTAGGAATAGTTAAAGTTCCTGTTGCAGCAATTGATGCACCATTCAATGTTAAGTTAGTAATAGTTTGACTTGCACCTGCAATTACTGCTGCAGCGTTTATTACAGTTAAATGTTCGATACTACCGGTACCACTTAAATTTTGAGTACTAGAACCAGAAAGGTTGATTTGACCTGCCCCAGAAATAGTGCCATTATTTGCGATAGAACCATCAACATTTATAATACCGCCACTTGTTAGTACTAGTGAAGCACCACTGTTGATAGTTAAAGTCTTAGCAGTTTGATATGCCCCTACACTTGGATACCTACTCAAAGAACTAGGAATAGTCACATCATAAGTAGAATCAGGCGTAAGATCTTGTAAAGGAGAATCCCAGTTAGCAGGATTTGACCAAGAAGTACTTGCTGCCCCTGTCCAAGTTAATCTAGTAACGACAGTAGGAACAACATAACTTGTATTACCCACTACATATTGATTATCGCTTAAATTACTTGAGTTAGGAATTGACAAACCTGCAACTGTAACAGTATAAGGGTCAGTTCCTGAAGGAGTTCCTGCAGAAACAGTCGTATAATTTGTACCATCATAAACACCTAAGTCACAGGCACTTGCCACATTGAAGGAAGCTCGCTTATTTGACGCATTAAATTGATAAGTAATAGTGGCAGTAGTAGCGGCAGTACCGATGACAGACCACTTTAAACCAACTACTTTATTTGCATCTGCAACGGTAAATAGCGAAGTACCGATACTTGCAGAAACATCGGAAGTACCTGTTGTATTTGCAATTGTTAAAGGTGTGTAATAACTACTAGTACCAATTGGGAATAATTTACTAGAGGAAGACAATGCATTCCAAGTAACAACTCCTGTTCCATTTAAAACCACATAATTTGAGGTTGA